>CAZOXI010000012.1:0-21049 GCA_964583445.1 uncultured Bacteroidaceae bacterium
CGGTGGTATCCGTCTCATTAAAAGACTGGAACAAAGGATCTCCGAAGCGGAAAAGCTCGGGTTCAATACCATATTTGTGTCTGCGTATAATGACAGGGCCATTCAGAAAGATCGTTTTGCCATTCAGATCATCAAACTGGCAAAGGTCCAGGAATTGCCCAAACACCTGTTCGGATGATGGTTCACAATGATAAAACAGGTGTGCTGCCACTGTTCAGAGAAGACTACCAGCCCCAAAATCCGCTGCTCAGCATCAGGGACCTGAAGATACAGGCAGGTGAAAAAGCCCTTGTCAATCATATTTCCCTCGACATCCCACGCCGCACGATCATGGGACTGGTAGGTGAATCCGGATCGGGAAAAACCCTTACTGCCCTGTCGGTGCTTGGACTCCTGCCCCGAGGGGTCAACATCACCTCGGGAAGGATCATGCTGAATGGCACGCCCGCAGCAACAGAATTACTGCATCTCCCGGTAAAGCAGCTCAACCGGATCAGGGGAAAGCGCATCTCCATGATTTTCCAGGAACCGATGACTTCGCTTAATCCCACCATGAAATGCGGTCCGCAGGTCGTTGAACCCTTGCTGAAGGAGGGTAGGCGCAGCAAAAAAGAGGCAAAAGAGGAGATCCTGCGGCTGTTCCGGGAAGTGAAGCTTCCCGGGGAACAACACATTTACAATGCATGGCCCCATGAACTTTCCGGCGGACAGCGACAGCGGGTGATGATCGCCATGGCCCTTTCGACCAACCCTGACCTGCTGATTGCAGACGAGCCCACCACCGCACTGGATGTCACGGTGCAAAAAAATATCCTGGACCTGCTGTTGGGATTGAAAGAAAAATATGACCTCAGCATTCTTTTTATTACCCACGACCTGATGGTGTTGAAGCAGATCGCAGATGAAATTGCCGTCATGTACCAGGGGAAAATCGTGGAAACCGGCAGCATGCAACAGATCCTGGAACATCCTTCCACTCCCTATGCCAAAGGATTGCTGGCATGCAGACCGCACCTGGACGAACAGCCGGAACGCCTGCCGACGGTGGCCGATTTCATGAACCCGGATCGACCAATCCCCCCGCCACGCAAAAATCACAGCCACATAAGCCCCCCGGAAGTGCTCCTGTCCGTCCGTGACCTTGATGTGCGTTTTCAAGGCAGGGGCAGATCCGTCACCGCCGTGAATGCAGTCTCCTTCGACGTATTTAAAGGAGAAACCCTCGGACTGGTGGGAGAATCAGGATGCGGCAAGACGACACTCGGCCGGACGATCCTGCAACTCATCGAGGCCGACAGCGGATCGGTGACCTTCGAGGGAAAGGCACTGAACAGGATGCGTACAGCAACCCTGCGACGCACCAGGCGCAGGATCCAGATCGTTTTCCAGGATCCCTATTCATCGCTCAACCCGGGAAAAACCATCGGGAATATCCTGACAGAACCGATGGTGGTGCACCAACTGTTTTCCGGGAAAACGGACCGCGAAGCACGTGCGCGGAAATTGCTCAGACAGGTAGACCTCCCTGATGATGCGTATAACCTTTATCCGCACCAATTCTCCGGTGGACAAAGGCAACGGATCGGGATCGCCAGGGCCCTGGCCTGCCAGCCCGATTTTCTCATCCTGGATGAAAGCGTTTCCGCACTCGACGTGAGTGTGCAGGCACAGATCCTCAACCTGCTGAATGACCTGAAGGCGGAATATGACCTCACCTATATCTTTATCTCCCACGACCTGACTGTGGTCAAATATATGTCAGACCGCGTACTGGTGATGTCGGAGGGCAGTATCGTGGAATCAGGGACCGCAGAAAAGATCTACCTGGATCCATCGGAAAGCTACACGCGCAAACTAATCACGTCCATTCCGGGTTGATCATCATTCCCGGGTAAGCTCCTGACCCATATAAATTCCAGCACGCAATGTGGTCCCGCCAGGAATCAGACCACAACATATCATATGTTCATGACCTGCATGTAATCCTAAAAATCGCTGAAGTCTTCGCTGGAGGGGCTGTCCGAAACATCCACGCAATCCAGGTCCACATGAAAATCTTCGGGTTGCTCAAAAAATGCTTCCTGGGTAATCCCAAGGGTGGAATCGGCATATACCTTCTCAAAGAAATTCGCCCAGATAGGGAGTGCCATATTTCCGCCGGCCCCCATGCCCAGCCGGTCGAAGTGAACAGAGCGGTCCTCACCCCCTACCCAGACGCCTGCTGATAACTGGGGGGTAATGCCCATGAACCATCCATCACTCTGGTTCTGCGTGGTACCGGTCTTTCCGGCAATCTCCCCTGTGAATTCATATCTCCAGCGCAACCTGTAAGCCGTACCACGATCCACCACATCTTCCAGGAGGGTGAGCATCAGGTAAGCGGTCTGCTCACTGATCGCTTCCATCTCCCGGGCCTGAAAGGTGGAAATCACGTTTCCGTATTTGTCCTCTATACGTGTAACATATACGGGTGATACATAGATCCCCTGGTTGCCAAAAGTATTGAAGGCACCCACCATCTCTTCCAACGAAATATCTGCAGGTCCGAAGATCATGGCAGGTACCGGGTCGATGTGGGAGGTGATCCCCATTTTACGCATCAGCTGGATAACGTTTTCCGGTTTGAAATGCTTGAACAGCCACGCCGAAACCCAGTTGTGGGAGTTGGCCAGCCCCCATTTCAGGGTCACATATTTCCCTGCATTGCTGTTGGGCGGGGGAGCTTTCGGAGTGTAGGTAGAGTCCCTGTCCTTAAAGGTGATGGGCACCAATGGGATCTGCTTACAGGGTGATATCCCCTCCTGCATGGCCAGCAGGTATAGAAATGGCTTAATGGTTGAGCCTACCTGTCTTCGTCCCATGGTCACATGATCATACTGGAAATACCGGTAATTGTGGTCACCCACATATGCCTTTACCTGCCCGGACCAGGGTTCCATAGCTATGAATCCCGACCTGAGGATATGTTTCAGGTACCGGATAGAATCATAGGGACTCAGCACCGTATCCCGCAGTCCGCTCCAGGAGAACACCTGCATCTCTCTTGGCGTATGAAAGATGTCCATAATGGAATCTTCCGGCATGCCCCTGGCGTGCAACTTCTTGTATCTTTCCGATTGCAGGATGGCCCTGTTCATGGTGGTTTGTATCTCTTCCGTGGAAATATCCTCGAATGGAGCATTGGGCCTGCCCCTTTTTTCTTCAAAAAATGCCGGCTGAAGGTATTCACTCAGGTGTTCTTCCATGGCCTCTTCTGCATATTCCTGCATCTTCATGTTGATGGTGGTATAGATCCGTAATCCATCGCGATAAATATTATAGGTGGAGCCGTCCGGACGGGGATTCTTGTCAATCCAACCGTAAAGTGGATCATTCGCCCAGCGCAGTGAATCGCGCTTAAAGTTTTCAAGGGCCCATTTCGGGTAGTCCTCACGTACAGGAAAATCTGCCTCCATACTCACCCGCAGGTAGGTGCGAAAATGGTTGGCATTCCCCTGCATGTGTCCCGCTATATTGTACTCTGCCTCCACCGGCAGCTGTTTGACAGAATCTGCGAGGGTGGTGTCCAGGTAGTTGTATTTCACCATCTGGTCGATCACCACGTTCCGCCTGCCATAAGCATTGTCAGGATTCAGATAGGGATTATAACGTGTAGGGGCCTTCAGCATTCCCACAAGAATGGCTGCCTCTTCCAGTTTGAGTGAATCGGGAGAGGTGTCGAAAAAGGCTCGCGTCGCAGATTTGATCCCAATCACCGCATCACTTCCAAAGGGCACTGTATTGAGGTACATCGTAAGGATTTCCTTTTTGGTATAACTTCTTTCAAGGCGCACTGCAGTATTCCACTCTTTGAATTTCACAACAGCCATATGAGCGGCCCTGCCGATTTTCGTTTTGTTTTCCGTTGTGTCTCTCGGAAACAGATTTTTCGCCAGCTGCTGGGAGATGGTACTCCCCCCGCCTGCATCCTGACCCAGGAGCAGTGACTTTACAATTACACGTGCAAGACTACGCACGTCAATCCCAGAGTGCCGCTTGTACCTGACATCTTCCGTGGCGATCAAAGCATCCACAAGGTAAGGCGATAAATCTTCGTATTCCACCAGCGTTCGGTTCTCCACAAAGAACTTATCGAGTAATTCTCCGTTATCTGTATAGATTTCTGAAGCAAGGTTCGTTTGCGGGTTCTCAAGTTCTTCGAAAGTGGGCATGAAACCCATTTTTTCCTTCGCAATCAGGACAAAAAGTACAATTATTAAAATAAATGTTAGTCCGTATAAGCTCCAGAGAACAGCAAGGAACACCTTGTGTTTATCAGCTTTTTTCAGCATTTTAGAAAATGTTTTGGACAAAAATAGTAATTATTTACTCCAAAAATTTGAGAGTACTCAATCAATTGGTATAATTTTGTGCTTTCATTTAAGAAACGATTGGGGGCAGAAAATATGATAGAGAATTTAGTAATTGTTGAGTCACCTGCAAAAGCACGGACTATTGAAAGGTTCCTCGGAAAAGATTTTGTGGTTAAATCAAGCTTTGGCCATGTGCGGGATCTGGCAAAAAAGAACCTGGGAATAAATATTGAAAATAATTTCCAGCCGGAATACATTGTATCGGCCGACAAGAAAAAAGTAGTCAAAGAGCTGAAGGACCTGGCAAAAAAAGCCAACACTGTCTGGATCGCATCTGACGAGGACCGGGAGGGAGAGGCCATTGCATGGCACCTCCAGGAAGTCCTGGACCTTGATAAGGACAAGACAAAACGAATTGTTTTCCATGAAATCACCAAAGACGCCATTCAGAATGCCATCGAGCATCCCCGGAGCATCGATGCGAACCTGGTCAACGCGCAGCAGGCACGCAGGGTACTCGACCGGCTGGTGGGATTTGAACTATCTCCGCTGCTCTGGAAAAAAGTAAAACCCTCGCTATCTGCAGGGCGCGTGCAGAGTGTAGCGGTGAAACTGATCGTGGAGCGGGAACGTGAAGTAAATGCGTTCAAACCCAAGGCCTATTTCAGGGTAACTGCACGATTCACCCAGGCAGGAGAACAACTTGATCAGACGCAAGGACAGGAGATCAGGGCGGAATTATCCAGGCGTTTTGATACCCTCCAGGAGACACGTGCTTTTTTTGAGAAATGCAGCACAGCAGAATTCAAGGTGAGCTCCGTAGAGAAAAAACCGGCGAAAAAATCACCCGCACCCCCTTTTACAACCTCCACCCTGCAGCAGGAGGCCAGCAGGAAACTGGGGTATTCTGTCTCACAGACCATGTCCATTGCGCAACGGCTTTATGAGTCGGGGCTCATTACCTATATGCGGACCGATTCCGTGAACCTGTCCAACCTGGCCATCTCCACGGCCTCCTCAGAGATCAAGAGTGCATTTGGCGAAAAATACCTGAAGGTGCGCAAGTATGCCACCAAGTCGAAAGGCGCACAGGAAGCACACGAGGCGATCAGACCTACCTATATCAGTAACCGCACGGTCAATGGCAGTAACCAGGAACAGCGATTGTATGAACTGATCTGGAAACGTACCATTGCCTCTCAGATGAGCGATGCGCAATTGGAGAGAACCACCGTAAAGATTGATGTATCCAACGCAGAAGAGCATTTCGTTGCCACAGGCGAAGTGCTGATATTCGATGGGTTTCTGAAAGTATATATCGAATCCACAGATGAGGAGAAAGAGGAAGAGACCGCCAGTCTGCTTCCTCCAATCACGCAGAACGATCCGCTGAACAGCAAACTGATCGAAGCGGTACAGAAATTCACTTTGCCCCCGGCAAGATATACCGAAGCAAGCCTGGTTAAGAAGCTCGAGGAACTGGGCATCGGCCGTCCTTCCACCTATGCGCCTACCATCTCCACCATTCAGAACAGGGAGTACGTGGTGAAGGAAACCCGGCCCGGGGAGAAACGTGAGGTCACTGCGCTTGATTTGAAACAGGGAAAAATAAACGAAAAGAAACGTTCGGAGACCGTCGGCCAGGAAAAACAAAAATTATTCCCCACGGATATTGGCATGGTGGTCAATGACTTCCTGGAGCAATATTTTGTGAACATCATGAATTACAATTTCACCGCTGATGTGGAAAAGAAATTCGACTCCATTGCCATGGGCGAAGAGGATTGGACGGCCATGATATCAGAGTTCTATGACCCGTTCCATAAACAAGTGGATGATACCATGCAAACTTCCGAAAAATCAAAAGGGGAACGCGTCCTGGGCGAAGATCCGGAGTCTGGAAAGCCGGTCATAGTCAAGATCGGCAGATTTGGTCCCATGGTTCAGATCGGGGAAGCAGAAGACGAGGAAAAACCAAGGTTTGCCAGCCTGCTCAAGGGGCAAAGTATGGAAACCATCACCCTGCAGGAAGCACTGGACCTTTTCAAACTGCCCCGTAGCCTGGGACAATTCGAGGATGCAGAGGTGACCGTTGCCATAGGGAGGTACGGCCCTTATATCCGGCACCAGAACAAATTCGTTTCCCTGCAAAAAGGAGACGACCCCTATACCATTGGCCTGGAAAGTGCCATTGAACTGATTAGGGCCAAACGGCAGGAAGAAAAGAACCGGATCATCAATGAATTCGATGAGCAACCCGGTTTGCAGGTACTGAACGGAAGGTATGGACCCTACATTTCCTATAACAAGAAAAACTATAAAATACCTAAAAACAGGAAACCGGAAGAACTTACACTGGAGGACTGCATGGAGATCATTGAGAAAACCCCGGATAAAAAACCCTCCCGACGACGCAAATCTTAAAAAAACGCGCTATGGACCTCAACGGATACTTCGATCCCGTAAGCCTGGACAGACCTGGGTTTCACCTGCTGCCGGAAAAATATTCCTTCGTCAGGAACATTTCCATTCATACGCCCGACAGGCCCATCCGAAATATGGACCAGTACCAGGTTGCACTGATCGGTGTGCCGCAGGACAAGGGAGCTTATATCAGTGGAAGTGCTCCTGCTCCGGACCGGGTGAGGGGTATGCTTTACCAGCTGAGGAAGATCAATAAAAATGTGCGTGTAGTTGACCTGGGGAATCTGAAGATCACGGAAAACATCAATGATACCTATTTTGCGATCCGCGACATCACCCTGGAACTATTTGACCGCAATGTGATTCCGTTTTATATCGGGGGATCACAGGACCTGTCGTACGGGATCATCCTGGCACTTCAAAAACTCCAGGGGATCAGGCAGCTTGTAACCATGGATCCACGACTGGATTTCTGGCCGGAAGAGGACCCGGAGATCAACTCCAGGAACTACCTGAATCATATCCTTGAAAAAGAGGTCAAGCAACGATTCTCCTATTCCAACCTGGGGCACCAGGTCTATTTTATCGCTGAGAACCAGCTGGATATACTCGAAAAGGAGTTCATGGAAAGCATGCGGATCGGGGAGCTCAGGAATGACATCAGGAAAGCAGAACCACTGATACGTGATGCTGATTTCCTGGGCATAGACATGAACACCGTCAGGCACTCCGACGCACCAGGCGTAACCAATCCCTCTCCAAACGGATGCTTCGGGGATGAGCTATGTGCCATTACACGATATGGCGGCCTCAGTGAAAAAGTAAAAGTGTGTGGTTTATATGAGCTGTCCCCGGAAAAGGATCTCAACGACCAGACAAGCCACCTGGCAGCGCAGGCAGTATGGTATTTTATCGATGGATTATCCCACCGGCTGAAAGAAAATCCACTGGAAACATCCGCCCATACCAAGAAATTTATTGTCACACCAGATCAACTTGAACAGGAACTCGTCTTCATCAAAAGTACCCTCTCGGAAAGGTGGTGGATTGAAATTCCGGTAAAAAATCCGGACACAAACCATAACTATTTTATCTCATGTTCGTATGAGGATTACAAAAAGGCCTGTAACAATGTTATTCCTGACAGATGGTGGAGATATCTGCACAGGTTAGGTAATTAATTCAGGCTTTTTGCGTTGTATTGAATGCGGAAAATTGGAATTCACCGTAAATCAGGTTGGTAACGTGTTGAAATGTTGCGACAGTTATTAACATTCTTGTGTTAATAATATTTGTGCCGACCGATAATTTTTACTTATTTTACTTCGGCGAAAATGCCGGATTACAGAAGACAGAGGCATTTTAGAAAGAGCATGAAAAAACTGGCAAGCATAACCTTCTTTGCATCCTTATCACTTGCTGTGATCGCGCAGCAGGATCCCAAGCTGAGTCAGAATATGTTCCTGGTGCCGGTATTCAACCCCGGAGCCATGGGACAATCTGACATGATCTGTGCTGCAGCTTCGTTCCGCAACCAGTGGGCCGGTTTTCCCGATGCACCTGTGGTCTCCACCTTTACCGCTCACGCACCTTTCAACCTGTTGGGCAGGTCGCACGGTGTGGGCCTCAACCTGATGAATGACAATGTAGCTCTCAATAACGACCTGTTCGTAAGTGTGGCCTACTCCTACAAGATCAATTTTGGATTAGGGGTGCTGGGTATCGGACTGAATGCGGGGCTTGCCAACCATTCTTTCGATCCAAGTGGTCTGAATGGTGCAGATGTGATCGACATTACCGGTGATGATGCCATTCCGCAAAATGCCGCAAGTCTTTTCGGTTTCGACATGGGGCTGGGTGCTTATTATTCCACCGATAGATTGTATTTCGGGTTTTCCACCACCCACCTCAACCAAACCTCCTTCGATTTTCCGGAAGAGCTGGCGGAGACCAGGCTGATCAGGCATTATTATGCGGTAGGTGGCTATACCATACAGCTGCCCAACCCGACGTTTGAGTTGATGCCTTCATTTATGGTACAGACAGACCTGAAAGACCACCATATTTACCTCAATACCAATGTCAGATACAATAAAAGGTTTTGGGGAGGAGTTTCTTATTCAGTAGGGGGTGCAATCAGCGCACTTTTCGGAATTGAACTGATGAATGGAATCAAAGTTGGCTACTCCTATGACATCGAACTTTCACCGCTGTTTAAATACAGCAGCGGATCGCACGAAATAACTCTGCGATATTGCTTCGATCTCAGTCTGGACAAGAGCCCGCAAAAATATGAGAGCATTAGATTTTTATAATTATTTACTATATTTAGAATGTTTTTAACATTGAACTTCTTGATTAAGACAGTTATTGCATAAACACCCAAGCCATGAAAAAAGTACTATTACTGGGATTACTGGTAGCACTATTAGGAAGTTGTACAAATTACAACACAGGAGAACTCGTCGGAGTACAGGGAAGGAAAGCTTATATCGAGCCCGATCCCTATGGAATGCTTTTTATCCCCACAGGATCCTTTACAATGGGACCCAGTGACCAGGATATCGCATGGACACAGAATGCACTATCCAGGACCGTATCGATCGATGCCTTCTGGATGGACGAGACTGAAATCACCAACAATGAATACCGGCAATTCGTATTTTGGGTCCGTGATTCCCTTATCCGTAAAGGACTTGCTAATGCAGGGATTCAGGATTTTCAGTATATTGATGAGAACGATCAGCCGGTGATGCTTGAATCCGACGATTTCAGAATCAATTGGGAAACTCCCCTGGATGTGATCAAAAAGGACATAGATATGAAGACCATCGTATACGGTGATGCACTCTCTGGTGACCCGGGGCTGGATCTCTATTATACTGGAGCAGAACGCCTTTCACCACGCGGCAGGGAATTGAAGATTGAGAACCTCATCTATAACTACTATTGGCTGGATCTTCAGCAAGCGGCCAAGTCAAGCAACAGGATGCGGCTGGATTATAATACTGGTGATGACAAGCCAAATGTAACCTATGGAGAGGAGGGTACAGAAGTAATCAGGCCCGACGGATCCAGTGAACTTCTCGAAGGAAGGGGCTCATTCGTGCACAAGGATTGGGTGATGGTATACCCCGATACCCTCTGCTGGATCGCCGATTTCACATACAGCTATAATGAACCGATGGCCACCATGTATTTCTGGCATCCTTCCTACGATAATTATCCCGTGGTGGGAGTCAACTGGAAACAGGCAAATGCTTTCTGCAACTGGAGAACCAACTACCTGAATGACGCACTTGCAAAATCAGGATTACCCCTGGTACAGGATTACAGGTTGCCCCTCGAAGCAGAATGGGAATTTGCCGCAAGGGGAAACCTTGACCACAGTATGTATCCCTGGGGAGGTGTGTATCTCCGCAATAAACTCGGGTGCTTCGTCGCCAATTTCAAGCCTCTGCGCGGTAACTACGTAGATGATGGAGCTCTTGCAACAGAAAGGGTGGCCACATTCGCAGCCAATGAATACGGACTCTATGATATGGCCGGTAACGTGGCAGAATGGACCATCAGCGCCTATGATCCCTCATCTTATGTGTTTTCAGCTACATTGAATCCTGATTTCAAATATAACGCAAAACCAAACGATCCCCCGGCAATGAAGCGTAAAGTAATCCGTGGTGGTTCATGGAAAGATGTTGCCCGCTATTTACAGGTGAGTGTGCGTGATTACGAATACCAGGACACGGCCAAATCCTACATCGGATTCCGTTGTGTGCGTTCATATTTAGGTACAAACTAATTATCATTTATCATGGGAATCACAGAAATAGTCCAAAGTTCAGGATGGAAATCCTTCACAGCTAAGCTTTATGGTTTCGGAGCATCGATCGTGATTATCGGTGCCCTTTTCAAGATCCAGCACTGGCCGGGAGCAAGTATCGCACTTACGAGCGGACTGCTGATCGAGGCAATCATCTTCTTCTTCTCAGCATTTGAACCGCTGCACGAGGAACTTGACTGGACGCTGGTCTATCCGGAGCTTGCCGGCATGTCGGACCCGGACGAAATCGATGAGTTCAAGGAAGAAGCACTGGCCGGAAGAAATGTAGGCCTGCAGAAATTTGACGACCTGATAAAAGAATCACAGATCAGCGAGGCTGATGTCAAAAACCTTGGGAAAAGTATCACAGCCATCTCAGCCACCTCTGAGTCCATTGCTGATATTACAGCAGCATCACTGGCTACAAAAGAGTATTTTAACAAAATGGGCAGCGCTGCAACCAATATGGACCAGGTGGCAACGGCATACGGAACCAACACAGGTCTGCTTAACCAGCAGGTCGAAACACTTGCCTCCTCATATCAGAAAACTTCCCAGCTCATCGATGATAAGGGAAAAGAAATCGCAGAAAGATTCGCTGCATCCAGTGCCAGTCTGACCGCAGCCTATGAAGCCATGTCAGGCGAAGTGAAACAGGAGCATACCCAGATATCAGAAAGTCAGAAAAAATTCCAGGGACAACTGGAACAACTGAGTAACAGCCTTGCCGAATTGAACAATACCTATAAGTCACAGGTAGATGGAAGCAAGGAACACCTCAAAGGAACCTCCGATGTATACAAAGGACTCAACGAAATGGTCAGCAGCCTGAAAACTTCAGTAGATGAAACACAGAAGTATAAGGACGAAATCACCAAGCTGAGTGAAAGCCTTTCGGAATTGAATAATATTTACGGTTCCATGCTCTCAGCAATGAGCATTCGTAAAAAGTAATACTTAATTGATTTAATCCATTTCGTATGGGACACGGTAAGGAAACCCCGAGACAGAAAATGATCGGCATGATGTATTTGGTGTTGACAGCCATGCTGGCATTGAATGTGTCCAAAGATGTGCTCGACGCATTTGTCATCGTAGATCATGGCCTGAATGAGACCACCCACAACTACGCATCGAAAAACGAGGGGCTATATGGAAAAATTGACTTTGAATACGCTCAGAACCAGGCAAAAGCAGGAGTATGGAAAGCAAAGGCGGATTCGGTCAAGCAAATGTCGGAAGCTCTTTTCTCCTTTATCAATGAATGCAAGGTGCAGATCGTAGAGATCAATGACCCGGAAGCAATTATTGACGGAGAAGTGGAACTGGCTGAAGTAAAGAAAAAAGACGATACCGATACCCCTGCGGAAGTGATGATCGTAAAAGGCAAAGGACATGAGCTGGAAGAAAGAATGGATGCCTTCCGGGAAAGAATGATCGCGATGATCGAAGATCCCGATGATTACCGGGGACTCATTGAAGCCATCCAGGGAAACCTTGCCACTGATCCGCATCCCGCTGAAAAAGTCGGCGACCCTGATGTGCCCTGGGCTGAACATAATTTTGAACACCTGCCGCTTGCTTCTGTGATCACCATTCTGTCAAAATTACAGGCCGACGTCAGGAATGTTGAATCGGATATGGTGAGCTACCTCCTTGAACAGGTGGGTGCAAAAGACTTTAAAGTAAATGTGCTCGAAGCAGTAGTACTGCCGAACTCGAACGTGGTATTCAAAGGACAACAATACAGGGCATCGGTATTCCTCGCTGCCTACGACTCAACGAAAACCCCTGAGGTGATCCTGGGAAATGGTCAAACCCTGGAAGTAGAAGGCGGAAAAGGTATCTATACTGCCACCTCCAATACTGCAGGTGAAAGAAGTTGGGGTGGTGTCCTGAGGCTTGAAAACGACGGGCAGATCATCGAACGGGAATTCGATGCCTCCTACAGGGTCACCGAAGCAAATGCGGTGATCTCACCAACAAAAATGAACGTATTTTACAGGGGTGTTGATAATCCCGTCTCTGTTTCTGCATCAGGCGTTCCTGAAAGCGCTGTGAGTCCCACGATATCTGCCGGAAAGATCCGTAAAGTATCTGCCGGTAACTACATCGTACAACCCGGTCCCAGGGAAACCACCAGCAAGGTCAGTGTATATGCAAATGTGGAAGGAAAACAGAGCTTCATGGGAGAAATGACCTTCCGTGTGCTGAATCTCCCCGACCCGACCGCGCAGGTAAAGGGTATTCCAAAAGGAACAGGATTTTTGACACTCGGTGACCTGACAAGGCTGCAGAAAGTAGAAGCCATTGCTGAAGATTTTTTGTTTGAAGTGGATTTTACCGTCACAAATTTTAAAGTGAATGTCGTAGCTTCAGGCGGTATCAATATTATTGAGGAATCCAACAGCGAGAATTTCACCTCTGCCCAGAAAGAATTATTCAGGAACATGCGGGCCGGACAACGCGTATTTATTGAAGATGTTGAAGCCATCGGACCAGATGGTGTAAAACGTCAGCTCAATGGCATAACAATTAAAATTCGATAGTGATGAAGATAGCTAAGTATTTATTTGTAAGTATAATAGGAGCCTGTATTTCTGTAAGCTCCTTTGCACAGCAACCCAATACAAGCATTTCACAAGGAGGACCCGGAGCAGAAACCGCTCCCGAAGAGATGATCGATGTGTATAAAAGAGTTAATGTTACGCCCGATAAAAAACCAGTCCCTTATCCTTACCTTCGTGAAGCGGATGTGATGTGGGCAAAGGATCTCTGGAGGATTATCGACCTCAGACAGCGGATGAATTATCCGCTCAGATACCCTGAAACAGAGGCCATCGAAGACCGATACAGCCTTTACCTGCTGCTCATGAAAGGGATAGAGTCAGGTGAAATAACCCCCTTTGCATCGCAGGATTTCAATAATCCATTGACAGAGCCCACCACCCTGGAAGTGATCTATAACAGGATAGAGGCCGATACTGTTTTTGACGATGATGGCAATCCCGCTGAGATTTTAACCAATGGATCCAACGTAAAAGGTTTTTATATCAAGGAAAAATGGTATTTCGATAAACAGCACTCAGAAATGCGGGTACGCATTTATGCGCTCGCACCACTGCTGATTACGCCGAAGATCGATCCGGTTACGAACCAGATCTTACCCGGGGTGAACAGGATCATTCCTTTCTTTGTATATTTTCCCCAGTGCAGGAACCTGCTGGCACAATACACAGTATACAATCCAAATAATGACGCACAATCGCTGTCATTCGATGACATGTTTATCCAGCGAAGGTTCGCAAGTACCATCGCACAGGAATCCAATGAATTTGGCAACCGTTTTATTGTCGACTATCTGACCGGACAGGACGCGCTGATGGAAGCTGAGCGGATCAAGGAGGAACTCTTTAATATGGAACACGATCTCTGGGAATATTAATCATCCCGGAACCATATAAATGATAGGCTGTCCGATAAGACAGCCTTTTACTTTTGTACCCATCAGCCTTCATGCCTATTGTGCAAACTGTAAGACAACTGCAAGGTGCGTAGAAATCAGATCAGATGAACGCGTCACCCAGACCAGCCCTGATGTCATTGACAAATTCCTTGATCCGCTGCTCCTCCTCCTTTTTACATATAAGCAACACGCCGTCGGATTCCACGACAATATAGTTTTCCATTCCCTGGAGAAGCACCAGCTTATCCTCGGGAACATTGATGAAATTTCCTGATGAATTATATAAAAAGACATGCTTGCCCGACACGGCATTCCCCTGCTCGTCCGTTTCCATCTGCTCATACAACGATCCCCAGGTCCCCAGGTCAGACCACCCGATATCGGAGGCAAGTACATATACATTTTCTGCCTTTTCCATGATCGCATAATCAATGCTGATATTCTTGCAACGTTCATAGGTATCGGCAATGAATTGCTTTTCCTCTTCCGTACCATAAATCCCGATTCCCATCTGGAAGAGTTGATGCACCTCGGGTTCATACTTCTCAAAAGCACTCATGATTGAAGGAAGTGACCATAAAAAGATCCCGGCATTCCAGTAAAACTCGCCGCTTTCGTAAAAGATTTTTGCCATCTCAAGGTTGGGCTTCTCTGTAAAGGTCTTCACCTTCTTTAAATCAGTCTTTTCATAACCGGCGACCGGTTTTTGAACGGCCTGGATATATCCATACCCGGTTTCCGGTCGACTCGGCTGTATTCCCAAGGTCAGTAAAGCCTGCTTTTTGCTTACAAACTCCAGTCCGTACCTGACCAGCTCAAGAAATGCTTCCTCTTTCATGATCAGGTGATCGGATGGTGCCACGATAATACTTGCTTCCGGGTCCTTCTGAAGGATACGAAAATTAGCATAATCAATACAGGGGGCGGTATTTCTTCGAAAGGGCTCAAGCAGTATGTTTTCCTGGGGGAGGGCAGGAAGCTGATCACTGATCAGATCCCTGTACTCAGCGTTGCTTACAATATAGATGTTCTCTGCCGGGATCAATTCCGTGAAACGGTCAAAGGTTTGCTGCAACAAAGTCTTTCCAATACCCAGTATATCTAAGAATTGCTTGGGGCGCTTTGTGCGGCTAAGTGGCCAGAAACGACTGCCTATCCCACCTGCCATAATGATGGCATAATACTTATTCTGCATACAAATATTGGTTATTTCTATTCTAAAAATAATGTAATTATTCGTAAGATCTGCACTTCAAAACAGTTTTATACGACAGCCGTTGAAATATTTGTACTTTTATACCATGCTTAAAGCACTGTCAAATATAGGCAAATACCTGCTAATGCTCAAGGCTGTTTTTTCCAGGCCCGAAAAATTCTCCATCTACTACAGGCAAACCATTCGTGAAATGGAGGATCATGGGTTGGGATCGATAGGAATCATCGGCCTCATCTCTCTTTTTGTCGGTGCTGCCATCACTATACAAACCAATTTTAACATTGAGAATCCCCTGCTGCCGAGATATATCATCGGTGTAACAGTTCGGGATTCCCTGCTGCTGGAATTTTCCTCTACGATGGTCGGACTGGTAATTGCAGGAAAAAGTGGCTCCAGTATCGCTACACACATTGGAATGATGAGGGTCACCGAGCAGATCGACGCCCTGGAGGTAATGGGTATCAATGCGGCTGCATACCTGATGCAACCCAAGCTCCTCGCAATGGTGATCTTTCTTCCGGTACTTTGTGCCCTTAGTGTCGCCTCTGGTCTGCTGGGAGGGTACCTGGTCTGCCTGATCGGTGATGTAGTTCCCGTTTCAGATTATGTGTATGGGATTCAATATGTATTCTACCCCTATTACCTTGCCTATGCCATGGTAAAATCTGCATTTTATGCATTTATTATCACAACTGTGGCCGGATACTTTGGCTACCATGTGCGTGGAGGTGCCCTGGAAGTTGGCAGATCAAGCACACGTGCATTCGTACTTAGTTGTGTGCTCATATTAATGGCTAACCTTGTTATCACCAATATTATACTCCATTGATCCACCTGAAGAATCTATATAAGAAATTCGATGATCAGTATGTACTGAACGACTTGAATATGACCCTCGAACAGGGGAAATGCAATGTAGTTATTGGTCAGAGCGGCTCGGGAAAAACAGTACTGATGAAGTCTATTGTAGGACTGCTGGAGATAGATGCAGGCGAGATATTATATGATAACCGGGATTTCATCAGGATGGGGAAAAAAGAGAAACAGATGTTGCGCAAAGAAATGGGAATGCTCTTCCAGGGAGGTGCCCTGTTTGATTCAATTACGATCGAGGAAAATGTAATGTTCCCGCTCAACATGTTCACCAACGACACGTACAAAAGCAAACTGAAACGGGTGGACTTCTGTCTTGAAAGGGTAGGATTGAAAGAAGTCAACAAGCTGATGACCTCTGAACTCAGCGGCGGCATGAGGAAAAGAGCAGCCATCGCGAGAGCGATCGCCCTGTCGCCAAAGTACCTGTTTTGCGACGAGCCCAATTCAGGCCTGGACCCGAAAACAGCCATACGGATTGATAACCTGATCAGCGAGATTACTGAAGAATATAACATTACCACCCTGGTCAATTCCCATGACATGAACTCGGTTTTGGAGATCGGCGATAAGGTGATATACATCTACGATGGTTGTAAATGCTGGGAAGGTACCAAGGAAGAAGTGCTGCATACCGATAATGAAGCGCTAAATAATTTTGTTTTTGCCACAAGGATGGCACAACAGATCAAAACAATTTAATGGATCCTGCCCGGCAGCAATATCATCTCGATGCATGCTGCTGAATAATAAACATTTTACATGGATAATAAAACAGGAACTTCTGTGATCATCATTGCCGGGGGCGCCAGCAAAAGAATGGGATCGGATAAACGTACAGTGAAACTGGGTGGCAGATCACTTGCACAACACACCCTCGACCTGGCAATGCAACTTTCCGATGATATTGTGATCAGCTGCAACGAGCAAATTCCGGAGTTTGAAGAACATTTCGTTGTTCCCGACCGTACCCCCGGAAGAGGTCCGGCTGAAGGACTGGTATCTGCACTTCCGCACATTCAATACCCAAATACGATCACACTCTCAATCGACATGCCTTTTGTCACAACCGGATTGGTGAGAAGACTGCAGGACCAACACCAGCCTCGTGAAGTTACATTTTACACGATCAAAGGTGAAATGCAACCTTTTCCCGCAATATTTCCAGCCGGATTACGCGCTGCAGTTGAACATGCCTATACAAATAAGATCTCTTCCCTGAAAGGACTGCTCGCCTCGGTTCCATCCAGGTCCATTCCGGTCAGCACTGTTGAAGAGCAGGAATTATTCCTGAATGTCAACAGCGAAACTGACCTTGAAAAAGCCAGGCAATTGTATCACAGCCAGACATGATCTTCAACAGACATCTCAATTCATATCGATTCTAATTAAGCGCATTGTATTGATTTTAAATGATTTACATTATTTGTTGTATCTATTTATCTAGATATGTGTTTAGGTAGATGTTTAGATGTAGTCATTCTTTATATATTTGCTGTTGTTATTCTCATAACATCTTAAAATTAACAGGTTATGGCATCTAGAAGAGACTTTCTGAGGGTCTCTGCTTTGGGAATTGGCGGACTCTTTGTTACGGCTGCAGGCTGGAGGCTCCAGGCCTCAATAAAAGATCTTAACCAGCGCACTGACCAACTTTACCTGAATCTTTCCAAAACCCCCACTTATTGCGAAGTGTGCTTCTGGAAATGTGCCGGATGGGTATATAAAACCGAAGACGGAGATATCTGGAAGATTGTCGGAAATGAAGAAGATCAGCACTCCAATGGCAGGTTCTGCCCCCGTGGAACAGGCGGAGTTGGGATGTACTACGATGAAGCCAGGCTTAAAAAACCCCTGATCAGGACAGGTGAAAGAGGAGCGCAAAAATTCAGGGAAGCTTCCTGGCAGGAAGCGCTTGACATGGTGGCCGACAACCTGAGGGATGTTGCAGAAAAACATGGTCCCGAAACAATTGCCCTGCTCTCACATGGTTCCGGTGGTAAATATTTCACCAATTTGATCAAGGCCATGGGATCCGACAGTTCAGGCGCACCTTCCTATGCCCAGTGCAAAGGCCCCAGGGAAGTGGCTTTCCTCAACACTTATGGAGAAGAGGTGCTCTCACCGGAACGAACAGACATCAGGGATACACGTTGCCTTGTACTTATAGGGTCACATCTCGGGGAGAATATGCACAACGGACAGGTGCAGGAGATGTCGGACGCCATCGACAAAGGGGCTACCATCATCACTGTAGATCCACGTTTTTCCGTTGCAGCAAGCAAATCAAAACACTGGCTGCCCATAAAACCGGCCACCGATATTGCGCTTCTGCTGGCCTGGATCCATGTAGTGATCAAGGAAAACTATTACGACGAAGCATACGTTGAAAATACACCTACGGGTTTGAATACCTGGAACAGCATGTACAAAACTTCACGCCTGAATGGGCATACGGTATCACTACCATCAAGCCGGATGTAATCCGGGAAACAGCGCGGGAAATGGCCAACGCTGCACCCTCCGTAATTGTCCATCCTGGCAGGCATGTCACATGGTACGGGGACGATACCCAGCGACTGCGTGCCGTAGCGATCCTGAATGCACTGTTAGGGTCCTGGGGACGCAGGGGTGGTTTCTACCAACCGGAAGCAATGTCGGTTCCGTCAGCACCGCACCCGCCCTATCCGAAACCCCGCAAAACCTGGCGTGATGCCCACAGTGGAAAATATAATCTTGCCGACCTGCCCCTGGCCACAGAATTTGTAGAGGCAAGTATGCCGGGCAATGACAGAGATCTTCAGTACAAAGCCTGGATCATCAATGGCACCAACCTGATCTTCACGCTCCCTGACCAGGACAAGACCATCGCAGCACTCAAAAACCTTGATTTTGTTGCCGTAATAGACACCATGCCCATGGAGATCACCGCATGGGCGGATGTAATCCTCCCTGAATGTACTTACCTAGAGCGGTTCGACACCATCAGGACCAGTCCTCACAGGCTGCCTGCCATCGCAGTAAGGGTCCCTGCTGTAGAGCCAAAATATGAAACCCGCTCTGCCTGGTGGATGGCCAGGGAAATTGGACTCAGGCTGGGGCTACAGGCATACTTCCCGTTTGAAACCCAGGAAGAAGAACTCGACTGGCAACTCAGGGAAGTGGAAACTTCGCTTGAGGAGATGATTAAAATCGGTGTTAAAACATATCCACGCACCTGGGATGACCTGTACATTGCCGAAGGGCAGGAGATGCAGTTCTTTACCAATACCGGAAAGATTGAGCTCTATTCCACGAGCCTGGCAGCAGAAGGATTTGATCCCTTGCCGGTATATAAGAAACATGACCTGCCACCTGCAGGATTCTACCGGTTGAATTACGGACGTGCACCGATGCATACCTTCAGCCGAACTGCCAATAATCCCAATCTTACCGACCTGATGGCTGAGAATACCCTTTGGGTCAATCCAAAGATCGCCAAAATCGAAGGTGTACAGAACGACCAGTATGTATGGATTGAAAACTCTGACGGGGTGATCAGCAACTTCCCGATCAAGGTTCGGGTTACTGAACGAATCAGGTGGGACTCTGTATATATGGTGCACGGATTCGGGCATGCGAACAAGATGCTTGAACGTTGCTTCGGCAAGGGTGCAAGCGACACAGAAATGATGTCCATCGTGCACAAAGACCCAATCATGGGAGGAACCGGCATGCGTGGAAATTTTGTAAAAATACGTATTGAAAAACCAGAGGAGGAGTTGTCATGAGATACGCAATGGCAATAGACACTAAGAAGTGTGTCGGATGCAGCGACTGCGTGGTTGCATGTCAGACCGAGAACAGTGTACCGATCGGCTACTGCCGCGATTGGGTGGTGGAAGTCACGGACGGTACTTATCCCCAGCTTGAACTGGAGATCAGGTCGGAAAGATGTAACCAGTGTGGAAATGCACCCTGTGTAAGATGCTGCCCTACCGGTGCAAGCCATTTTGAAGACGGCGGCCTGGTGCTGGTAACTGAAGAGAAATGTATTGGTTGCGGCGCATGCATCCAATCGTGCCCCTATGATGCCAGGTATTCGCACCCCGAAGGTCATGTCGATAAATGCACGTTTTGTGCCCATCGCGTTGAAGTGGGTGAAAAACCTTCCTGCGTGGAGGCGTGTCCGACCAAATGCATGTATTTCGGCGACCTGAAGGATCCCGGAAGTGATGTGTCTAAAGTACTGAAGACCAGGAAATACAAGACCCTCATACCCGAAGCAGGTACTGAACCATATCTCTACTTTTTAATCTAAAACACCTGACAATGAGAGAAGAAATCATCATCAGCGGCAGAGCCAACCCCAATATAGACCCCTATCTGCATATATGGCACTGGCAGATCCCGCTCTATCTTTTCCTCGGCGGACTGGCGGCGGGGGTTCTTTTCTTTGCAGCATATTTCACTATTACAGGAAAAGACCAGAAATTCAAGGCAGCTACTTACATCTCCACCATGATCGTTCCTGCCCTGTTGGTCCTGGGACTCTTCAGCCTGTTCCTCGATTTGAAACATAAGATGTATTTCTGGCGGCTGTATACCACAATCAAGCTCGAATCGCCCATGTCATGGGGCGCCTGGGTATTGATGCTGGTCACCCCGCTCTCTTTTATCCTGGCTGCGATCAATATCAAAAAGATGGTACCAGGCTGGCAATGGCAACACAAGTACCTCGAAATGCTGGACCAGTTTTTCGAAAAACAGAGGAAGACCATTGCCTGGATCCTGGTAGTCGCTGCTCCTGTCCTGGGGATCTACACGGGAATCCTCTTCTCTGCATTTAATGCAAGACCCTTATGGAATACTTCGATACTGGGGCAGATCGGAAGAGCGTCGTGTAGGGAAAGAGT
>CAZOXI010000013.1:0-20997 GCA_964583445.1 uncultured Bacteroidaceae bacterium
CCCGTCCAGCTCGCAGCGAATAAGTACCGCAGGGCCCTCATTTTTACCATTATAAACGGCTGCAATGCCATGTCCGCCAATTCCGCTGATCAGTTTATCAGGATTAAACTGTCCCAGAAAATCCAGCAAATACCCGGCTGTTTTTTTCTCCTGGTGCGCAATCTCCGGGTACTGATGCAGTCGTCGACGCATGGCGATCAACGACTCTTTATAATCTTTTGTCATGTTGTTCATCGGATCTGTCTTTATATACAGCAACAAAGTTGGGACTTATAAACTATTATGGCAAATAAATCTTACCTGCAGCCTGGGAAGTCAATGAGGCAATGGACAGGATAGGATTGAATCCCGGGCAGATGGTGATATAGGTGCCGCAGGATGAGAGACACCTGCACATTCCATTTTTCTTTCGACCTGAATACGTTATCTTTCGGAACATTAAAACTACGAAGCATGTACTCGCGCGAAGAAGCAAAGGAACTGCGTGTAGCATTCTGGAAGCAATTCCGGGATTTTACCAACAAACGCAGGAAAAACAAGGGCCGCACCGGAAAATGGATCCTGGATAAGACCGGGATCAATGCATTGAACCTGCGTTTTCATTTCGATGAGCAAATTGCGTTGGTAGGGATTGATATCGAAACGCGCAACATTGATAAGCGTCTTGCACTTTATGAAAAGCTGGAATCGACACGGAGCCAGATCGATAAGGCATTGGGAGAAAACACGATCTGGGAACTCGAATACATCCGGGAGAACAACAAAGCTGTAAGCAGGATCTATACTGCGATTGAGGGTGTAAGTATCCTGGACCGGCAACACTGGAACCGGGTGAACATGTTCTTTTTTGACCGGATGACTGCGCTGGAAGACTATTTCCTGGAATACAAGGACTACATCAGGTATAGCTAACAGAAATACTTCCAGGGGGCGAGCCTTCTTTACTTCATCTTATTCGTTTTAACTATGGTAGTTTTCCCGGGATGTAAATGGGTATACTCCTCCCCTGTCTGTCATCGGTTTTATACAACTCCGGCCTAATCAGCCTGGTCGGGAACAAATTTCAATGAAACAGAATTGACACAGTGACGCGTATTTTTCGCTGTAAAACGTTCCCCAAGAAAAACATGTCCGAGGTGACCCCCGCAATTGGAACAGGTGATCTCCGTTCTGCGCCCGTCGGGATCGGGTGTCCTGGTTACTGCACCTTCGATCTCGTCATCGAAACTGGGCCATCCGCAATTGCTTTCAAACTTGTCCTCAGAAGTGTAGAGCGGAGCATTGCACTGTTTACAGACATATGTACCCTTTTCCTTATGTTTTTCATATTTACCTGTTCCGGGACGTTCGGTTCCCTTATGCAGGATCACATACTGCTCAAATTCGTTCAGTTTATTATATTTCATAGGATCGTTAATTATTTTAGGGGTTGTGGCTTTTGTGTTGTCCGGGTCATTTCCGGTCTTCTTCTGTGCCTGAAGTCCGGGGATTAAAAATATTGCGAGAATGAATCCAAATATGACTTTTCTATAATCCATATAATACTATTTTTATATATAACCTAACGGATGGTTCAAAGGTTCATTGCATTGCTCTTCAAGCCGGGTTTGCAGAAAAGCAAATAATCGTTAAATTTGATAGTTTACTAAAAATTTATAAGCATGGGGAAAGGAGACAAAAAAACCAAACGAGGAAAGCTTTTCAGTGGATCATACGGCAGGTTGCGACCACGTAAAAAGCAATCCGGTAATACCATTGTCAAGCCTGCAGCAAAAAAGCGGACCAGCACATCCACAGCGAAAGTCCAGGCAATGGAGTCTGAAAAAGCTGCTGAAACATTGAAAACTGCAGTGGAAGAACCCGTTGCTAAGCCTGAAGTAAAGCCGGCGGAAAAGCCGGCGGAAAAAACAACTGCTGCGTCCAAGGAAGATAAAAAGGAGCCAGAGCAAGCGGAGAAAAAAGAGGATGCAACTGATCAAAAGGAGGAGTTGAAGAAAGACACAAAGTCCGCTGCGAAAAAGGCAGAAAAGAAAGAAGTGAAAAAGGAGGAAAAGGAAGAAGCAACGAAAAAGGAGGAGAAGGCTGAAAAGGAAAAGAAAGAAGTGAAGAAGGATACGAAGGAAGAAGCAACGAAAAAGGAGGAGAAGACTGAAGAGAAGAAGAAAGAAGCCGGGTCTGGAACTGTAAAAGACGAAAAAGAAACTGCGGCTCACAAAGAGGCAAAGAGTGAAGAGAAAAGTGCCCCTAAGAAAAAGGCGCCGGCAAAAAAATCTGCCGGTTCAGCAAAAGAATGAACCTACGGCGAAAAAGTAAGAAAACCCTCGCAAATATCAGCAAGGACAGCTCCGGAATGGCCCTGATTATGTAGACGTAGCGCCCAGAGATTGTAAACATATGTATGCCATTCTTGATATTGAGACAACCGGTGGAAGCCCGAAAGCAGAAAAGATCACAGAAATCGCCATCTATTTTCATGATGGGGAAAAGGTCGTGGATGAATGGTCTACACTGATCAATCCTGAAAAAAATATACCTCCGTTTATTACCGGCCTTACAGGCATCACTAATGAGATGGTTGCCGATGCTCCCAGGTTCTATGAAATTGCAAAAGAACTCGTTGAACGTACCGAAGGTCATATCGTTGTCGGCCACAACGTGAACTTCGATTACGGATTTATTAAGAGTGAATTTAACCGGCTTGGATATGAATACAAACGGGATACGCTATGCACGGTAAAACTCAGCAAGCAGATCATCCCCGGCTATAAGTCATACAGCCTTGGTAAATTATGTTATGAGCTGGGTATTAATATAAATGACAGGCACAGAGCTGCAGGAGACGCCCTTGCGACTGTGAAACTTTTCGATCTGTTGAAAGCACGATCAGGCCTGAACGGTAATGCAGTGGATCCATTTACCGGTCCTGCACAGAAGTATAAGAATCTGAATGGAAACCTCTCTGTTGAAGACATCGAGGCACTTCCTGAAAAAGCAGGCACCTATTATTTCTACGACGAACAGAATACACTGCTGTATATCGGGAAAAGCAAGAACATCAGGAAACGTGTTCTTTCTCACCTGGGCAACAATGAAGGAAAGCGTTCCATGGAGATGCGTGAGCGGATCGCCTCAATCTCTTTTGAGCTTACTGGCAGTGAGTTAATCGCATTGTTGAAAGAATCTGAGGAGATCAAGCAAAATAAGCCCATATACAACCGTGCACAGCGCAGATCACTTTCACATTGGGGACTATATGCGGGCAAGGATAATTTCGGATACATCACCTTGAAGCTGGCACGCGTTTCAGACCGTATTGAGCCGCCTGTAACTGCTTTCAACAATAAGACGGAGGCACGTGAGATGCTCACACGCCAGGTGGAAAAACATTGGCTTTGTCAGAAATTAAGCGGTTTGTACGTGACGGATGGTGCCTGTTTTCATTATGGTATCCGCCAATGTAACGGCGCCTGTATCCAGAAAGAACCTGTGAAGGAATACAACAGGCGTGCAGAGGAATTGCTGGCTAAATACAGGCTGGACCAGGGCAATATGCTGATTATTGACGAGGGAAGGGATCTTTCTGAAAGATGTGTTATCAGGATCGAAAATGGGATGTACCTCGGGTATGGGTATCTCTCCGTGGAAGAGGGATACCTGGGTGTGGATCAGATGCTGAACTGCGTGAAGCCAGCCCTTGATAACAGGGATGTGAGACAGATCCTAAGCAGTTGGCTGAGGAAGAACAAGGTGGAAAAGATCCTCTACTACTGAGTTTTATTCCTTGCAACTTTTTATGTCTTTCTTCATTGCAAAACTTCAATCACGCCTGCGGGATATCCATGTGTTTATGGCCGTGATCCCGAGATAGCCAGGCGAAAAAAAGAAAAGTAAACGCAGACAAAAGAGGGCGGTTGACCGTTACTCATCAAGTCCTTCCAGGTTGTCCATTGCCGGAAGATCCATACCACTGGTCAGGCTGGAAATACTTTCCAAATCGATATTTCCTGTAATGGCAATGAGTGCATCTTCATCCCCGTTTCCTGAAACAATCAACAGGAATTCAACGATTTGATCCCCATCCTCTTTTACCAGGAACACGACCTCTTCATCGGACTCCTTGACCACCATGAGTTCTTCGTACTCATCTCGCGGGAGAATCTGAAGGAGTTCTCTTCCGAAGGCTGCTGATCCTGCCCCCTCCTGGGTAAGAATCCGTATGGATTCAATCCCCTGTGTGGCTTTCTTGAATGATTCGTAGTCCGGATCGCTGGTCTCGATATTCGACAGGAACTTGAACATAAAACTATTGATCACAACGGTGGTATATCCATCTTGTCCGGCATATTTATCAAAGATCCGGTCGATTGCTGATTGTGCACTGATGGTGCCTGCAAGGGCGACCAGGAGCAGTGCTGTGATGATCTTTTTCATGATTGTATATTGTTACGATGTTTACTGTAATTTAATCTGATCCGCTCTCTTAAGGTTACCCAGGAGATTCAATTCCCTGGATCCACTGGATAATTTGTTGATGGTACTGACCTTCTCCATGGTTTTATTGACCTGGTTCAGGTTGTCGAGTTCTGAAGTAGCATTGTTCCATTTCAAGGATACATATTCCAGCGCCTTTTTTGCTTCCACGTATGCAAGGTCAGGGTCCTCGATGGCATACTGGGTCATGGCATTGTTATGGTCATCCCTGAGAAAGCCAATATAGACGCTAAAAATGATCAGCAGTCCCGCTGCCAGCGCAGAGAAAGAATAGATACTGATTCTGCGTGACCTTGATTCAGAACGTTCTGCATCCGAAAGACCAATATTGATCTTTTCATTCAGGTCGGCAGGCACCTCGACAGGCTGGCCTGCGCTTGCCATTGAAACAAACAATTCCTTGTCTGCCAATAGTTCCTCCGGGACCTTCTCCTCGATGAAGTAGGCCTGCAGTTCTGCCTCCTCCTCCATGCTGGTGGCTCCCTCGTAGAACTTTTCAAGCAACTCTTTTATGTGTTTTAATTTGTCCATGATGCATATTTTTTTTGCAACATTTCCTTTAATTGTTTCCTGGCCCGGGAAATGCTCACCCGGATCGCATTTTCTTTCATATCCATCAGTCTTTCGATCTCATGGTATTCTTTTCCTTCAATATGTCTGAAATATACCAGTGACCGCTGTGGCTCCGGCAATTCATTGATCAGCCGGTTGATGATCTCCGCACGTTCCTGTTTTAATAATGTGTCGGAAGGATCCTCTGTTTCGATTCGTGCTTCCCGCTTCCTTTGTTCCTGTGCTTCTCTCGTGGTTTTTCTTTTTCGCAGCTGATCAAGGCAGAGGTTTCTTGTGATTCTTACACTCAGGGCCTCCAGGCTGTTATATTTCCCCAGGTCGTCGCGCATTCTCCAGAGTTTCAGATACACTTCCTGCACCGTGTCCTCAGCCTCCTCCCGGTTTCCCAGCAGTCCAAATGCCAGCCGGTACAACCGGGAGCTGAATGGCATGAGTAAGATTTTAAATTCTGAGGACTTCATTCAGTATCGTAACATTTGAAGCTACAAGTTAACGAATTTTAGAGGTTATCCAGTTCTTCAAGCTCTTCAATTCCACCAAAGGATGAAGCGAGGCCTCCAATATCATTCATATTAAAATCTCCGCTGATATATACAACCACGCCTTCGTCAGGTGAAGAAACGACCAGGAGGAATTCGCGAATCTGCTGACCTTCAGTCTTCATCCACATATTTACATCCTCCCCGCCATCTTTCACAGTAATCACTTCTACAAAATCACTGGTGTTCAGATCTGCCATAACCTCACCATAAAAATCTGTTCCGGCCAGGATATCAGGACGCTCAATAGTCAGCACCTTGACGGCTGATAGTTTGTCGAAAGGAAATTCCGCATCCTCTATCTCCTGCATGTCCATGGCAGACATGACCTGGAAGAGCTGCGGACTGATGTTCACAACGGTCACACCATCCTGTCCACCGTACTTGTCAATGAGCCTGTCGATAGAAGCAGACTGAGCAATGGCAAAGAAAGGTACAAGGATGATTGCTGTTAAAAGTGCTAAACGTTTCATAATCTTATTTTTTTAATGAATACAGTAATATATTTTCTGATCTCTGTACGGGAGACGAAGCAGCAGAAATTATATTACAGGAATCCATAAAAAAATAATTTCCCAGCGATGAAAATCCTTCTATAAACCTTGTATTCATTGACTTATTGGAGTCAAAAAAAATTGATCTCTTTTTTCGCTGATAATCCTTTTGATAATAAATTTTAAGTATTTATCTTTGCAACCGCTTTCAAAAGCAAAAACGGATGATTCAGTAGCTCAGTTGGTAGAGCACCTCCCTTTTAAGGAGGGGGTCCTGAGTTCGAGCCTCAGCTGAATCACCACCCTGAAAAATCCCCGGTCAACAACGACCGGGGATTTTTTTTGTCTCGCATCATTTGGCATCCTTTTCCTATAGGCACCCTTTTCCATTTGGCATCATTTTTCATTCGGCATCATTTTTCCGGCGAAGCTGCATGGTGGCATGCCTTTGCGCCCTATTTAGTTGGTGTTTAGAACACAGCGGAATGTCTGTCCATCATGAAGTTTCGGGTGAACATATACAAGCACTTAATCGTCACTATGTTGATATAAACCAATAATCAAATTATGAAAAAGAACATGGGAGGCATTGACCGGATTACCAGGATCCTTATTGCCGCAGTGATTGCAGTGCTGTTTTTCACGGATGTGCTATCGGGCACATTAGGCATCATCTTGCTTATTGTCGCAGGGATATTCCTTCTGACAAGCCTGCTGAACTACTGTCCGCTGTATGCACTATTCGGAGTAAAAACGAATAAGCAGCATCCACAACAATAATATCTGCCTGACAGGCTTGGGTTGTTGTAGAATGCTTTTTTTGGTGCCAGGCGAGCAATGGTGTACAGACCGTTTCCGGGTCACTTCACCCGCTTGTCGATGTACCTTGAATTGATCGCACGCAGCACTCCCATGTAATCCATATTGAATTCCAGGAGGTCACCTACTTTGTAGTTTTTCTCATTGTCGCCCAGGTCGATAACGAACATGTCGGAGCTTGCACCAACCATGCTCAGGTCCTTGTCAGCAAGAAAAATATGATCCTGCTCAACATCGAGCAAGCCGATATCAATAATGGCCCTGTAGGAGCGTTTTCCCCGGTCTTCGTCATCGAATTCAAATGTGGTACCCTCCACATTCTGCCCCATCTCACCAATGGGTACCTGGGGCTTTTCGCTCAGCTCAATGATTTCAGAGTAGAGCTTGAACACATCCGAATGCATGTGCTTGAAGGTTGAATTGTTGAAAAGATCGGTCCCGAGGAACAGGGTCTCTCCCACCCTGAAATGGTTGATGCCGGCCGGAAGAAGTTTTTGATGTATCAAAGGAATCGTTACAGAAGAACCTCCGGAGACATATGGGATATGGCGATTGAACCTTGCTTCCACCAGTTGCTCGTAAAGTGACAACTGGACAAGCTTGTCGTGGTTGGGCAAAACACCATACAGGCAGGTAAGATTGGTTCCGATCCCTACAACCTCGATGTTCTTCAGTTTAAACACCTCACCGTAAAAGGCCATGAAATCCTCCCCCATGATCCCCTCACGGAGCTCACCCAGCTCGATCATGATCAGGATCTTGTGCGTTTTGTTTTGCCGCCGTGCCTCCTCAGACAATAGTTTGATGGTCTTGATCTCAGTATTTACGCTGATATCCGCAAATTGAACTACGCTTTTTACTGCACGTTTGGCAGGCGGCTTGATGTAAATGGTCTCTATGTCCGGCCGGATGGATTTGACCATTTTCAGGTTGGAAACCCGGGAATCACAAACCTGTGATATATCCAGCTTGAGTAACTCAGAGAGAAATAACTTATTCCCGCAAAGCATTTTAGTGACCACTGAGAACTGGATATCATGCTTTTTAAAGAGTTTGTCGAGATGGTTGTAATTCTCCTTTAACTTTTTGATGTCTAACTCAATGTAAGCCATTATTCTGATTTACTGGTGTTAATTTGAGACCTGCTTGTAGCGCATTTCCTTGTACTTGCTTGTAAATCCAACCTTCTCATAAAGAAAGCGTGCAGGATTATCTGGTTCCACATGCAGGGCAATGTCGCCTTCTGCCCGGGCAATTGTTTCTTTCATCAGGTGTTTTCCGATGCCCTGACCGCGCATTTCATTGTGCGTTGCGATGTATACAAGAATATTCTCCGGGATATACCCCTTCATGCCGGTCCTGTTCACAACGACGACACCTGACATGTCATCACCTGCATAGGATACCAGGATGAATCCACCAAAAGACTCATATGCTTTCAGGGAATAATCCACAGCTTTGGCAATATCGTCCCACTTATCCCCAAACTCCTCAAGGTGCTTGTAAAGAAAATCAATGATCGCTGTACGTGTTGCTGCATCGGGTTTCGCTGTCTCGCTGAATACTTTTGTTTCTATCATACTATATTAAAATTATTGGTTTGAAAACCCTACATAATACAGAAATAATCGAATTACGCAAATATTTTTACACGAACAATATAGTTTGTTTAACATTCTTTTACAAAAATTAAACATTACTACTTAAACAATTTGAAACGATCCTTGTTCTTACCTGATGTAAACCGCGGAAACTTTTTATATAAACTTAGTATCCAATGTTCAATACTTCATTTCAAGGCACTGAACGCATTTTAAACAGCGCACTTTCATTATACAGCAAGTATGGCATCAAATCCATCACAATGGATGATCTGTGTCGTGAGCTTGGGATTTCCAAAAAGACACTTTATCAGCATGTTGATGACAAGCAGGATTTGATCAGGAAGGTGATCGGGCATGAGATAGAAATGCAGCGCAATGCAATGGAAAAGATGTTCCGGAGTGAGATGAATGCCATCGATGAATTGATGCATGTGAATAAGTATATCCACCTCAGTCAGAGCATTCACAGCCCCACTTTTTACTTTGATCTGAAAAAATATTACCCGGACATTTACAATGAGTGGATTGAATACAAAAGAAAAAAAATGTATGAGATGATCATGCGCAACCTCAAAAAAGGGATTGCAGAGGGACTATTCAGAAAGGACATGGATGCCCGCATCATTTCAAAATTGCATGTGGCAAGGGTGGAAATGATGCATGCATCAACGATCATTGAAGAGGAAGAATACTCAACAGCCACTTTCATTGATGAAATATTTAATTACCACATACACGGAATATGTAACGATCATGGCCTGAAATACTTCAGGATGAAACTTGATCAAGATGAAAAATCAACTTAAAAATGAGAAGAACGATATTAACGTTAACAACTATTATTGCAAGCAGTTTTATTGCAGCCAACTTCCTGAGCGCTCAGGAAAATACATCGCAACCCGTTTCCTATTCGTTGCAAGAGGCTATGGATTATGCCGTTGCCAACAACACGAATGCCGAGAATGCAAGACTGGATGTATTGTCAGCTGACAAACGTGTGTGGGAAGCAACTGCCACGGGACTGCCCCAGGTCAGTGCATCTGTTAACTATAACAACAACCTGAGCCTCGCCACAACCCTGATCCCCGATTTCATGGGAGATCCTTCGGAAAAAATTGAGGTTCAGTTTGGAACCAAACATTTTGCTACGGCCGGACTGGTTGCCAACCAGATGATTTTTAGCGGATCCTTTATTGTCGGACTGCAAACCGCGAAGGTCTACAAAGAATTCACTAAGAACTCAAGGGAACTTACAGAACAGCAGGTCAGAGAAGCAGTAGCGCAGGGCTATTACATTGTTCTGCTTTCAGAGAATACACTCGAAATCCTTCGTGGGAACCTGGACAATATGCTTACTACCCTTGAAGAGACAAGGGCACTATACAAAGCCGGATTTGTAGAAGAGATCGAAGTAGATCAACTGGAGGTGACCATGACCGACCTTGAAAATGCGGTCCTCTCCATGGAAAGGCAACTGGTTGCATCGCGCAGCCTGTTGAAATACCAGATGGGACTTGAGCTGCAGCAGGAGATTGAACTGACCGACCGTTTGGAAGATTTTGTCGAACAGATGGATTACCAGGCATTGATGGGATACGAAATGGATGTTGAATCCAATCTTGATTACCAGATCCTGCAAGACCAGGAAAAGCTGGCATTTATGGACATGAAACTGAAACAGACCGAATATATGCCCAACCTTTCTGCCTTTTTCAATCTCGACTTTACTGCGCAGCGAGACGAATTCAACCTGTTTGATACCAACGAGGAATGGTACAATGCATCTGCAGTGGGTCTGTCCCTGAATATACCTGTATTCAGCAGCGGTCTCAGGATGGCAGGTGTAGCTCAAAAACGCATTGCATACGAACAGGCAAAGAATACCAGGGAATTTACGGCCAGGGGACTTAAGGTTGAATTCATGCAGGCACAATACGATCTCTCAAATGCCTACGAACAATTTAACCGCGAAAAGAAAAACCTGAAGCTTTCACAGAAAGTGATCAATACGACTGAAGCCAAATATAACGAGGGACTTGCCAGCAGCCTGGAGCTCACGCAGGTAAATGACCAGTTCCTGCAAACGCTCAGTAATTATACTTCAGCAATGGTTGATTTACTGAATGCCAAAATGACCCTGGATAAATTAATGAATAATATTTAAGTAACCTTTTTTGAAAACCTATGAAAAATCTATTGATAATAGCCATCGCGTTTACAGTTGCCTCATGTGCCCCGAAGGGACAAAAGGATATCGAAGCCGAGATCAGTGAATATCAGCAATTGGTTAATGATTACAACCAAAAAATCTCAGAACTGGAACAGCAACTCGAACGATCACCCAGGCAGGATACGGGCGAAGTCCGCAAAGTTGTTGTGAAAGTCAACAAAATGACTCCGGAATCCTTTTCGAGTTATTTTGAAACAACTGGGACTGTAGAAGCCATGCAGGATGCTTTCATCAGTCCGGAAGTGAATGGACAGATTCAATCGGTCCTGGTGAAAAGAGGCCAGCAGGTTAAAAAAGGAACATTGCTTATTCGCCTGAAAACGGAAGTTACCCAAAGCAATATAGATGAGGTCAGGACCAGTCTTGAGCTTGCTTCAAAAGTGTTCGAAAAACAAGAGGATTTGTGGGAACAGGAGATCGGCAGCGAGATCCAGTACCTGGAAGCAAAAAACAACAAGGAATCACTGGAGGCGAGACTGGCCACGCTTGAATCACAACTGGAAATGGCTTACATACGTGCGCCATTCAATGGTGTCGTGGATGATATCATGGTTAAGACCGGTGAACTGGCGTCACCTGGAATGCGCCTGTTGCGGCTCGTGAATCTTGATGAGATTCGCATTACTGCAAATGTTTCTGAAGCTTTCCTCGGGAATGTCAGGGCAGGCGAAATGGCCACCCTGCGCTTTGCATCATTACCGGAGGTTCGACTGGAAAGGCCGATTCAGAGGACAGGCATGATCATCGATCCGGTGACCCGTACCTTCACTGTAGAGGTGCTGGTGGACAATGAGAACCACCTGTTAAAACCCAATATGCTCTCCTCCTTAAGGATCAGGGATTTTTCCACCGACGACGCCCTGCTGGTACCTTCCATCATACTGAAAGAAGATTTTAACGGCACGTTCCTGTTCCGCATCAATGATACTTCGGAATCCCCGACAGCAGAGAAAGTATATGTAAAAACCGGAAAAACTGTACAGGATGTTTCACAAATTGTCGAGGGCATCCGGGCAGGAGATCGCATCATTGTAGCCGGGTATAACCTGGTGAGCGACGGCGCCCCGGTACGTATAATTGACTAACAAGGAAGATAATGAGCAAAAATAAATACAGAGAATTCAAGATAACCACGGCGGCACTGAAAAACAGGAACACTATTTTCCTGCTTACCGCACTGATTATATTTTTCGGGATATTCTCCTACCGCAATCTGCCCAAGGAATTGTTTCCTGAAATTGTGCTGCCAACCGTACTGGTGCAAACGACGTACCCCGGTAACCCGCCGTTGGACATTGAGAATCTGATCACAAGGCCCATCGAAAAAGAAGTTGAATCGGTAACAGGGATCAAGGAAATCTCTTCCACATCCGCGCAGGATGCCTCGATGATATTTGTGGAATTCAACACGGATGTGGATATAAAAATTGCGCTGCAGGATGTAAAAGACGCTGTGGACAAAGCCAAAAGTGAATTGCCCGGCGACTTATTGTTCGATCCGTTGGTGCAGGATATTGATTTTTCTGAATTCCCAATCATAAATATCAATTTATCAGGTGATTACAGTATAGAAGAGCTAAAGAATTACGCCGAAATCCTGGAGGATCGGATTGAATCGGTCAGCGAGATCTCAAAAGTTGAGATACGTGGTATTGATGAGCGTGAGATCAAGGTAGATGTAGACCTGCTTAAACTGGAATCTTACGGGCTCTCTTTCGACGACATCGAATTTGCCATTTCGCAGGAGAATGTATCCATTTCGGGAGGTGAGATCAAATTAGGCGATACCCGGCGCTCTGTCAGGACAGTGGGTGAATTTGAGAACGTTGAGGAGTTAGAGAACATCATTGTAAAACGGGAAGGTGAGGTAGTCGTCTACCTGAAAGATGTTGCGACTGTCACAGATGGATATGAAGAGCCCAAAACCTTTACCAGGCTGGACAACCAGTCGGTGGTAAGTGTGCAGGTAATTAAAAAAAGCGGGGAAAATTTGCTGGAGGCCACAGACAAGATCTTTGCCATTATTGATGAAGCTGAAGCCAGTGGCGATCTTCCTCCTGAAATGACCGTCACCCTTACCAACGACCAGTCAGAAATGATCCGCATGCAGCTCAACAACCTCGAAAACAGCATGATCATGGGGGTGATTTTCGTGATCCTGGTACTGTTCTACTTTCTCGGAACAAGAAATGCCCTGTTTGTCGGACTGGCCATCCCTATGTCCATGTTCCTTTCCTTTATCGTACTGAATGCACTCGGATTCAAGGTGAACCTGATTGTGCTCTTTTCGCTTATCCTGGCACTCGGACTCCTGGTCGACAATGCCATTGTTGTGGTAGAAAATATTTACAGGTACGTGGACCGGGGCTTTGGACCTTTTGAAGCGGCCAGGCGAGCGGTTGGTGAGATCGCCTACCCCATTATCACTTCCACTTCAACTACCCTCGCTGCTTTCCTGCCGCTGGCCTTCTGGGGCGGTGTTACAGGAGAGTTTATGAAGAATTTACCCATTACCCTGATCATCGTACTGACCTCATCGCTATTCGTAGCGCTGATCATTATCCCCGTATTCTCGGCAACCTTCATTAAAATGGGACCCGACCGGAAGAACAATATGCCCAATGTAAAGCGGGGCCTGATCATCGCCCTATCACTGATTGGGGCCGGGGGCCTTTTCTATATTCCCGGCTGGAACGCCATCGCCACCCTGGCCATCATCTTTGGAGTCATCGGACTCCTGAATGCACTCTTCTTTCACAAGGCAGAAGACTGGTTTCAGAATGTATTCCTGGCATGGCTCGACGCAGTATATTCAAAATTCCTCAGGTTTGCACTCAGGAAATGGAATCCTGTATTATTCTTCTTCGGTACTTTTGCACTATTGATCCTTACAATCGGATTTTTCGTGCTTCGGGATGTAAATGTCAACTTTTTTCCTGAAAATGAGCCCTCTTATGTGAATATCGTTGTGGAAATGCCCATCGGGACTGATATTACAGCGACCAATGAATTCATGAAGGAATTGGAATCAGATGTGAATGAGATTATTGAGCCTTACAGCGATATTGTCAAATCTGTACTGACAACGGTAGGTGTGGGCAATGACCAGTTTGAAGCTGGAAACAAACCCAATGAGGCCCTTACCACCGTATCTTTCGTTGAATATGAATTCCGTGAGGGGATCAATACTTCGAATATCCAGCGTGAGCTGTCCGATCAACTGCTCAACCGGTATCCCGGGGTAGTGCTCTCCATTGAAAAGGACCAGATGGGTCCACCCGCCGGAGATCCGGTGAGTATCGAAATTACCGGAAATGAGTTTGAACAGTTGATACAGATCAGTGACTCGGTACTGAATAAAATCGACCAGGCCGGCATCATGGGACTGGAAGGTCTGTCTATGGACCTCGATGTGGGCAAACCGGAATTGCTGGTGAAACTTGACCGTGACAAACTCATGCGCTATGGTCTCTCCACTTACCAGGTGGCCAATACGCTCAGAACAGCATTATTTGGAAGGGAAGTATCGGATTTCAAGGTGGGTGAGGATGAATATCCCATCAACATGCGATTGAAAGAGGAATACCGCTATAATTCCTCCTCCCTGCTGAATATCGGCATCAGTTACATGGAGAACGGTCAGCTCATCCAGATTCCTTTGTCAGCACTGGCCGATGTGGAATACAGGAGCACTTACGGCGCTGTTAAGAGAAAAGACATGAAACGTGTGATCACATTATCCTCCAATGTAACTGAGGGATACAATGCCACACGAATCAACCAGAAACTTGCAGTGGTGCTGGAAGATTTTAATTTTCCCGAGGGATACAGTTATGAATTTGGTGGTGAACAGGAGGAACAGCGCGAATCCATGGCTTTCCTGATGAATGCACTGCTCATCGCGGTGGCGATCATCCTGATGATCCTGGTGACCCAGTTCAATTCGATCGTGAAACCTGCAATCATACTTGCCAGCGTGCTTTTCAGCACCATCGGGGTGTTCGGTGGAATCGCCACGTTCCGAATGGATTTCATCGTTGTCATGACCGGTATCGGGATCGTATCTCTCGCGGGGATAGTGGTGAATAATGCCATCGTACTGATTGACTATATCGAGTTGCTGAAAAAGGAAAAACGTGCTGAACTTGGACTCAGGGACGGAGAATTCCTCCCGGTGCATCATGCCACGGAGGCGATTATCGAAGGAGGACGCACAAGGCTGAGGCCTGTGCTGCTGACTGCGATCACGACCATCCTGGGACTGATCCCATTGGCGGTGGGACTGAATATCGATTTTGGGGGATTGCTGCGGGAACTGAATCCGAATATCTATTTTGGCGGCGACATGGTAATCTTCTGGGGACCGATCTCATGGACCGTGATCTTCGGGCTCACCTTTGCCACATTCCTGACATTGGTGATTGTTCCGGTGATGTACAAAATCACTGTACAAATCAGCAAGATGATCAATACAAGGTTGATTAAGCTCAGGAGGATAGAAAATGGTGTATCTGAGGAATAACACTCAAATGATCGCTCTTCCAGCGCATAAGCCTGAAGCATCATGATACATCCCTATGCTTACATTGTGCGATCTGGAAGACACTTCCTGACTTTTTAAATGTAATGTCCATATGATGATAAACAACTTTGGTTATGCCAGGTAAACCACCTAATCTAAGGTATTCCTTAAAGCAGAGGTGGTGCTCCTTTCCTGCCATTCGTTCAATAACCCGCGTGATGCCCCCGGGGAATCCACCCGGCAATGGATGGTTGTAATCGGCAATGATTATCCTTGTTGCAATGCGCTGAAGTGCATTCAGCAATGCGATTGATGTGTCAGTCTTGAATTGATGTATGGCCATGGACACTATGGCAATGTCGAATTCAGCATCTGCAAAACCGGAAAGGTCTGTGGCATCCATTTGCATAAATGCAATGTTTTCAATGTTTTTTCTTGTGGCCATATTTCGCGCAAATTCAAGTTTGGATGCAGAGAGATCAATCGCTGTAACACGGGAAGCTTTCAGCGCATATTTCATGGGCAACGTGCCGTTCCCGCAGGCAATATCGATCACAGTGGCACCCTGTGGTATCTCGTCTGCAACCTTGTTATGCAGTTTTTTCAACAGCGGATCGATCAGTGAAAAATAAAAAAGTCCGTCCTTCATAATAGCGTTCAAAGCTGAAATAAACAGTAATAATTCCTTACCACAAGCTTCAGGTTATTTACTGCAATTATTGGCAAATATCTTCAGCAAGATAATAATTCCATAACAGAGTGTAGAAAAGCAATCCGAATGGATGTCTCTAAACAGTATTTTGTAGATTTGCAGTATTGACAAAGAATCAGTTTTATTTAAAAAAATCCGCATATGTATTTGAAATTGATCTTATCGTTATATGGAATGGTCATCGCAGCTGCGTTGTCAGCCCAGCATGACCATCCTGCCTTCAGTGAGCGCCAGGGAGAACGCAGGAAACTCGTTTATGAGGAAATCGCTGATTACCAAGGGATCCGGATCAGCAATCCTGATGTACTGGATGCCATGTATGCAGTGCCAAGGCATGCTTTTGTGCCGGAAAATTTAGCACGATATGCATATGAAAACAGGCCACTGCCCATTGGCTATGATCAAACCATTTCTCAACCGGTAATCGTGGCATCCATGACACAATTACTGGAACCTGAGAATGGACAGAAAATCCTGGAAATAGGTACCGGAAGCGGTTACCAGGCAGCGGTTCTTGCAGAGATGGAAGCTGAAGTGTATACCATTGAGATCGTCCCTGAATTGGGGAACAGGGCAAAGAGAACATTGCATGACCTTGGATATACGGAAATACATGTAAAAATTGGTGACGGATATGCAGGCTGGCCGGAGCATGCTCCCTTTGACAGGATCATCGTGACCTGTGCACCTGAAGATGTGCCCGAACCGCTGGTGGAACAGCTGAGACCGGGCGGCAAGATCGTCATCCCAATCGGCCCGGTGAACCAATTCCAGTACCTGGTTGTTCTTGAAAAAAGTAAAAAGGGAAAGATGAGACGCACTATGAAATATCCTGTAAGGTTTGTACCTATGACAGGTAAAGCACAGGATAAAAAATAAAGATCACTGGATGACATGTGTCACAGCAACAACTGGAATACGGATGCAAGGGGGACTTCCAACTCCTACTGAGATCCGGACAGGCCCGGTTCAGGCTGCGTGTGAAGAAAATCATGAAAACACTGCCGTACATAAACTAAATTCAAAAATTGTAGGTTATAAGTATATACCATAATAAGTAGTTTCACATAAGGATTCAATATATATGAAAAAAATACTGGCATATTTCTTAATGAGCACTCTCTTATTTGTTTCGTTCTCATGTAACAAAGATGAACCGGATCCAATTGTAGATCCAGATCCCGGTCCAACCGAAAACGAGATCGTTATCGACTGGACCTGGGATGTTATGACAGATGTCTATTATTGGGCTGAAGAGGTGGATCGCAACCTCTACCCAACTGATAAGACTGATCCTGAAAATTTCTTTGAAAGTCTGCTGAATGAAAAAGACAGGTTCTCATGGATCGCGGATGATTACCAGGAACTGCTGAACAGTTTTGATAATATCTCCCTTTCAACCGGGATCTCTCCCTATTTTATCAGGTTAAGAAATACAGATGATGTTGTTATTGCCGTGGAATACGTTGCAGACGGCTCCCCTGCTGACAGTGCAGGGATCAGACGAGGTGAGATCATTACTGATATCAATGGAACAGCGCTGGATATCTCCAACTATGCAACGCTTTTCTATGCTGAGGAAGTCACACTAAGCTTTGCTGATTATAGCGAAGGGATGCTTACACCAAATGGTAAAGAGGTCTCACTTACTGCGAAGGTGATCGAGGACAATCCCATCAACCATCACGAAATCATCAATTATGAAGGGACTGAAATCGGGTATATTGCGTATACAGGATTCTCTGGTGGTACACAGGAAAAATGGATTGATTCATTGGATGCGATCTTCGCAGATTACAAATCCAGGGGGATTTCGGAGCTGATCCTGGATATCAGGTACAATCCGGGTGGTTATGCGTATGTTGCAAATCATATTGCTTCATCAATCTGCCCGGCAAATATCCCTGGCAACGATAATGTTTTTATACGAAACCAGTGGAATAATGCGTACCATGAATATTTTGTCAATGAAGAAGGTCCTGAATCAGAATATCTTGTAACCTATTTTGAAGAAGATCCGGCATACAACCTGGATTTGTCGGATGCGTATTTTCTTACCGGATGGCACTCTGCATCCGCCTCGGAACTGCTTATCATAGGTCTTCAGCCATACATGAATGTCACCCAGGTAGGTGAAAATACATATGGGAAATTCTATGGTTCGTTTACAATACCTGATACGGAGGAGCCCCCCAGGCACAATTGGGCATTACAGCCGCTGGTATTCAAATATACCAGTGCCACAGGGTATACCGGTACAGTCGACGGACTTACACCCGATATTTATGTTGAGGAAAATCCGCTGGCGTTGAAACCTTTCGGTGATATCACAGATCCCACTATTGCCGCAGCATTAGAACAAATTACAGGGGCCTCACCAGTGGCCAAAAAATCCGCTGACAGGCCTGTCGGGATATCCCTCTTGCCGGATCCGGTAAGGGCAGCTAAAATGCGGACCACATTCCGCAAAGGAGACCTGGAGCTCAAACATCTTAATTAGAAAAAGCGATTCCTGCCTTCCGTCGATCCAGGATAGCTTTGTTGATCTTGCGCACAAACCCGGGACCGTTATAGATAAACCCGGTATATACCTGGATAAGGGTGGCTCCGGCATCAAGCATGTTGAGCGCGTCTTCTACCTTCATAATGCCCCCTACGCCTATTACAGGAAGCTTACCTCCTGTTTTATCAGCAATATACCGGACGACCTCCAAACTGCGTTCTGTAATCGGACTTCCGCTCATTCCGCCATTGCCGATATCGCGGATCCGGGCTTCCGGAGTTTTCAGTCCGTCCCTCTTGATGGTCGTATTGGTGGCCACTATGCCATCAATACCAAATTTTCCAACGATGTCCAGAGACGTGTCTATCTGGCTTTTATTTAAATCCGGGGAGATTTTCAACAGAATGGGCGTATATTCCTTTTCAGCCTGCCTGAGGCCCGCTAATCGACCCAGGATCGCTTCGAGTCCTTCCTGGTCCTGAAGTTCATGCAGATCACTTAAATTTGGACAGCTGACATTCACGACAAAATAATCCACATGTCCGTATAAAGCACTGAAACAAGTTGCATAATCTTCTACAGCCTGGTCATTGGCTGTCAGCGTGTTTTTTCCAATATTTCCTCCAAGAATAACATCAGCACGACGTTTGCTGCTGACCCGCTCTACCAGGGCTTCCACTCCGTGGTTATTAAATCCCATACGGTTGATCAACCCTTTGTCCCGGGGGATCCGGAAACTGCGCGGCCGTGGATTTCCCGGTTGCCCTTTGGGTGTAACGGTACCGACCTCGATATGACTGAATCCGAAATCAGAAAATTCATTGAATACCTCGCCGTTCTTATCAAATCCTGCTGATAATCCTACCGGGTTCCTGAATTCCATTCCCAGGAAACGGGTTTTTAGTAAAGGATCCCGTACAACATACATCGACCGCACCAGCCAGGGGATCCCAGGGATGCGAAATAAAAACCGTAAGGTACCTGTCAACAGGCGATGAATCACCTCGGGTGAGAAAAGAAAGAGAATGGGCCGGATAAAATACCTGTACATCTTATTTTTGGGCAAAGATAACAGATTTCATCAAGCCTGCTCATACGCATCAAAGGAATTATCATCATAAAAAAGAATCACCCTGCGAACCTTTTTTCCAGCCCCAACGACCGATCCCGGGGAAGGTCCAGCTTGAATTCCGGTATCAGCAGGTCCCGGAGGCGTATACTGACCCCTGTGTTGCTGAGCTGTTGACTTATCATGAGCACTTTGTCCCATTTGTTGCTGATCAGTCAGATGATTTGACTGTTGCTGCCTGCCCTGCGGTTGGTCAGTAAGCCGTTCTGTTGCCCGGGAACTGACCTGTTCCTGTTGTGAAACCTGTCGTTCGCCTTGCTGTTGGTCAGTACGCTGTTGGTCGATAAGTTGTTGGTCGGTACGCTGGTGGTCGGTACGTTGATACGGTTGCTCCATTGATGCTGAACGCCCCTGTTGCTGTTCCGTCAATTGCACATCACCCGGGTACGGAACAGTCTTAGCTTCAGAATTCCCTGTGTCACCGCCCTCATGAGCAGAAATATGCGCTTCTGAAGCAGTTCCGGATAAAGATTGTTCATTCGGCCCTTCATCCGGGCGGGTAATCGCCGAACCGGATGCCGATCCAGGTACAGTGGGTTGATCAAAGAGACTCCCACCTCCAGGGCCATGCGCTCCTTCATACATCTCACCTTCACCAAGTATCAGCCAATCAGCATTTAACATAGGAAATGCCTTTAATGTCTTTTGCAAAAAATCAAAACTGGGCTTGTTCCGGCCGGTAAGTATGTGAGAAACACTTGACCTTTGCACACCAATTACGTCGGCAAACTTTGAGGATGACAGTTGCTCTGTATCTAACAATCGTAATAACCGATCTTCCATATTAATATACTTTTTACAAATGTAACAATTCTTTAGTTTACAATTGTGATTTCAGGAACGTCATATGTAGTATACATTTGTATACTTATGTTTACGATTGTAATTTATAAGTGTAGATAGTGTTATAATACTGGATCAAATATTATTACACGTCGATCCGTGGATTTTACCAGGATGAGACCATTTTTACAGTCATAACCACCTAAATAGAACAATTAAAATGTTGTATTTAAGTGATATATACTTAATTGACCTATTCACTATAAAGATTGAATAGCATTAACTAAGTAAAAGTTTAACTAAAGTCATTTATAACACTGATATATAGCAAGTTATTTGGTAAATATGATAATTTGTAAGCCATTTATCAACATGATCACACACATATAGCTATATTCTACTTCATATAATTATTATAATTCGTTGATTTTTAATGTTATATGAGTTACAAATTTCAATTTGATAGTGAATGCATTATTGGTTACAATTGTAATTTTCTTATTTGTAAATGGCGTATACTTATGTGTATTGATATGGTATTAGCTGTAATATATCAGCAGCTCGTTTACATGTTTTTAATTGAGCAAAATATCAGCAG
>CAZOXI010000014.1:0-20693 GCA_964583445.1 uncultured Bacteroidaceae bacterium
GCGCAGGCAAATGCTCGCCAGGTACGGGATACCGGCCAATGAATTCACCCATTTCGTTGAAACGGCCATTGCCGGAAGAAAGGTGTCCGAAGTATACGAGAACAACCTCAATTTCGACCTGGTGTTGCGCTACAACGCGCAATTCAGGGATGATATTGATGCGATCAGAAACACCTACATCGACACCCACGACGGGAATAAGGTTCCGTTGAGCTTTGTAGCCGATGTAGTCTCGGTGTCCGGTCCCAACACCATCAACAGGGAGAATGTGCGCCGGAAGCTGGTGCTCTCGGCAAACACTGCCGGCAGGGATGTGGGGAGCGTAGTGGAAGACGTGAAGCGCCTGGTTGAAAGTAACATCGAACTCCCCGAAGGATACAGGGTGGAATACGGCGGTCAGTTCCGGAGTGCGAAGCGGGCTTCCTCAACGCTCCTGGTCACATCGCTGATTGCCATCTTCGTGATTTTCCTGATCCTGTACCAGGAATTCCGCAGCGGGAAGCTGGCCGGGATCATCCTGATCAACCTGCCACTCGCCCTTATCGGAGGAGTGGGTGCCATCTGGATCACTTCGGGGGTATTGAGTATTCCGGCGATCATAGGTTTCATTACGTTGTTTGGCATTGCCACCCGAAATGGCATCCTGCTAGTATCGCGCTATACACACCTGAGGCAGGAGGGATCTTCCCTGGAAGATGCCATTGTCTCAGGATCGGCAGATCGTCTGAACCCGATCCTTATGACAGCCCTGGCATCTGCACTTGCCCTGATACCACTGGCGCTGGGTGGTGACAAGCCGGGGAATGAAATTCAGAGTCCGATGGCGATTGTTATTTTGGGTGGACTGATTACCTCTACTTTATTGAACCTGATCGTTATACCGGCGGTATATTACATGACAGAAAGAAAAAAATTATGAGAAAAAGAAAATTCGATATTGTTATCCTGGTGCTGCTGGTGATGATTGCACGGCAGGGATTTTCACAATCCGATCTCGAGGCGTACCGGGCCGATTCGCTTATGGCGGTGGTGCAGGCACATAACCCGGTGCTGGTGTCTGCGCGCAGACAACTTGAAGCTGCCCGGCTGGAGGCGGGTACGGATATTACCCCGGACAACCCGGAAGTGGAGTTTGGCTATATGTCCGGAAATCCCTCATCCATCGGGAACCGTTTTGACTTCAGCGTTTCACAGCACTTTGAATTCCCAACCACCTATTTTCAGATGGCGGATGCAAAGGTAATCAGGCAAGAGCAGGCGATGCTTCTTTACGATGTGATCCGGCAGGAAGTCCTTACCGAAGCCCGGGAACTTGTCATCGAACGCATCTACCTGAACAGGTTGGAAAGGTTGTTAAGCAGGCGTATGGAGCAGGCGGGCATATTGAAAGAGCAATACCGGCGCATGCTGGAAACCGGGGAAGTGGGCAAACTTTCCCTCAGCCAGGTAAACCTGCAGTTATCTGTTCTCCGGGCCGACCTTGAACAGGTGCGGTCGGACACCAGGATGAACATCGAACGAATCAGGGAGATATCCGGAGGTGCTGATTTAGAGATCACCTCTGTCAGGTACCCGGAGTATGAATTGCCTGGCAGGGATTCCGTGGAAAAGGCGTGGGCAGTCAGTCCGGAAGCCCGGCTGTATGCTACTCAGACCGAACTGAAAAAGAAACAGAAGCAGGTGACAGCAAGTAAGGCCCTGCCGGATTTTACGGCCGGTTATTACTCAGAGACCTTGATTGATGAAAGATTCAGGGGAATTAGTCTGGGTATTTCGATACCCCTTTGGGAAGACAAGAACAAAATTAAACTGGCCACAGCTGAGATCAATGTTGCTGAGGCGGAGGATCACAGGTTCCGTTCGCAGCAACAGGCGGCATTGAGCCGTAAAATGGAACATCGCAACAGTCTCCGGGAACAATTGCAGGAGCTGGAACAGGTACTGTCGGCAGTTGATGATGAGGAGTTGCTCGGACTGGCCCTTGAGTCGGGAGAGATATCCCTGTCGGAATACATTTATTCTACTGAATTTTATCTGCAGAATGTCAGGCGGATGATGGAGTATGAACGGGACCTGCGACTGGTTGAAGCGGAGATCATGAAGGTGTTGTTGTAGTTGAGCGTCGAGCGCAGAACATCCAGGAAGAGGTGGTACGTCTGTATCTGGGTGGTCGGTGTTTCGGGATTTCCGAGGCTTTGAATGTATGTGTTGTTTCGCAGGAAAAGCACATCACCTGTCCGAGCAATGCAAATATTGCGGTACCGATCATCACTCCTGTGCCGAGCGATACTGCCCCTGCAAGGGTCAGGCTGTTCTTTTTATACTGACTCATTGATTTTATCCCATAAACGCTGCTTCCTGACACGCACAGTCATTTCAGTATCATTATTTCATTGAGCCTTGTTTTTCTGTCAGGTTGAATCAGTAAGCGACCCCGGCTTTTACTAAAGATTATTTATCGCTTCAGCGAGTTTGGACCTGATCTCTTCAGCCGTTTCATTGAGTGCTTCGTTCTCTACGGACATCATGGAGGCGACCGGGTCCACAGCCGCAACTTCGGTCTGGTTTTCACCGGTTTCCTGTACAATGACGTTGCAGGGCAGCATGGTGCCAATTTTGTCTTCAGCCTGCAGTGCCTTGTATGCACTGGGTGGATGGCAGGCCCCGAGGATCCTGTACTTTCTGAAATCCACATCAAGTTTTTCTTTCAGTTTCTCGTGCATATCAATTTCGGAAAGCACTCCGAAACCCTGGTCTTCCAGGACCGATTTTGTTTTTTCAACGGCGGTTTCAAAATCTGATTCGATAGATTTTTCAATGTAATATTTCATAATTGTATCAATTGAGTTTATTTTAGCCCACCTGCGCATTCTGCTTCGGCGGACGAGTATGAAGTGGAATCATTCCTCGGAGTTCTACTTCGAAAGGAAGCGTTCGGAGTTCTGCTTCGAGAGGAAGCGGTCAGCGTTCTACGCTGAGGTTTAATCACATTTATTGAACGTTAAAGGTCCTTTTTACGTTCGTCAAATTCGGCTTTGTCGATCTCGCCTTTTGCATAGCGTTCTTTGAGCATATCAAGTGCCGATTTTTTATTACCCCTGTCAATGGGTTTCGCCTGCCTGACGACATATACGATAATAATAATGGCTGCGATCAGGATGAATATACCAATGATCCATCCCCAGCCCATTCCAAATCCGTGCCCGTCAAATCCGTGAAACATAATATTAGTTTTTGGTGTATTCACATGTATGAAAAAATCGGGCCAAAAACGTGGCAGAATCTTCAAATAGCTGCTATGCCTTTATCTGCAAATGACACAATCATTGTCGGAAGAAACAGGTTCTGGTGAACCTGTGTAACGCAGGCCCCATCCTGTAATGATTTCTACACAATTCCTCCTTTGATTTTTAATTTTGTTTGTCATGGTACAAATGCTTTAGAGTTTCTGTTCTATTCCAGGATTTCATAATTACGCATCATTCCCATGTCCTCGTGTTCCAGATTGTGGCAGTGGTAGACATAAATGCCTGTGAAATCTTCAAATTTCAACGCAATTTTTACCTTCATTCCGGGCAATAACAAAAAAGTATCCTGCCAACCATTGTCAATAAAACCGTCTTTCACTGTTTCCCAGACATCCTGTTGCATTTCGGAAACATCCCTCTCAATAATTTGAAACTGTAAACCATGTAGATGAACCGGATGGGGCATTCGCATCATGTCCTGCATCATTCCCATTCCACCACCGCTGTCGCCATTTATAAACTCCCATATTTCAGCAGTATTCAGCTTTACTTTTTCCCAATCTGCCACTTCTTTCATCCCAAAAGTTTCACCGTTTATTACCCATTGCATGCGCTGGTTAAAAAAACGGAACTGACGCGGAGATGCAGCATTTACAGCTTCCGATTCCGGGATAGAACTGATACTTTGAAAATTAGATGGCAGCGACTTCTGCTCACCACTTCCCGAAGTAATCGTAAAAGTACAAATATCGAAACCGGTTCCGTTTGCAGGCCCAGTTGCCTGCATCCTACCGCCTCCCATCATGCCGTCGCCCATCATGCCGTCGCCCATCATGCCACCTCCCATTCCTATAGAAGTACCATCGTTGAACGGAAGACTTTGCAGGCGAACTTTGTCATCGGTATGCATGGGTGAAAAATCTTTCCAGATTTCGATCCGTTCACCGGGAGCGAGCATCACATAAAGTTTTCTTTCCGGCTGCGGCAACAATCCCCCGTCAGTACCGATAACAATCACATCAGAACCATCACTCCATGCAAGTTTGTAAATCCTTGAGTTGGATCCATTCAACATGCGAAAACGGCAGGTAGATTTTGAAACCTGCATCTTGTTATCCGGATTGCCGTTTACGACGATTCGGTCTCCCAGAAACCCCTGTATCTGGCTCATCTGGTCATTTTCGAGGTAAACCAACTGGTTATTGCCATCAAATATCCGGTCCTGTATGATCAGTGGAATGTCGTATTTGCCCGTTGGCAGATTATTTTCGTTCTCTTCAACGATAAACAATCCTGCCAATCCCTGGTAAACCTGTGGGCCTGTGATTTTATCGGGATGTGGATGAAACCAGTAAGTTCCGGGACGATTGATCACTTGGAATTCATACACATATTCTTCTCCGCTATCCACTGCGTACATGGGATGTCCGTCCATTTCGGGCGGAATGTGCAGACCGTGCCAGTGAATGACGCTTTCGCGTGGCAGGAGATTCTTAAAACGCACCCTGATTCTTTGCCCTTGCTTGATGCGAAAGACTGGTCCCAGCCAGGAACCAGGCAGATTCTCAACAGTGGCATTTTCTGCTTTCAGGACATTCAACAAATAAGAATAGGTCTCTGTTGTATTGCCACTCAATACCTGTATATTTTTCCGGCTGGCAGTTAATTCAACATCAACATCCGGATCAAATCCATTGTTAACCTTGTAATTTCCTGCAGGCGTGGATGTTCGGTTGTTGGAATTACAAAATGTGAATACGGGAAAAAATGCAGAGGCCGCAATGCCACCGCCTACTTTTTTTATGAAATCAGATCTCTCCATAAATAGTGTAATTTCGATAAGTTCTTGTCCGAATGCAGTGAATTTAAAATCAGATCACTTTTTTTCTGAACAGGCAGGTAAGTAATAGACTTACAATTCATAAAGTATTTTACTCCTCATGGTGTTGTTCAAGTTTATTTCCTTTCGGACCAACATCTTCCAGGTACACCATCTGGGAACCGAGGTGCCCTGCCAGTCCTACTGTCAGCGCAGAGCCGGCTATCACGATAAAGATGATCCATTCGGCCCATGGTTTTCTCTCCAGGAAAAAATGACTGATTATTTTAAATAGAAGTGCTATTCCGGAAAGCCACATGGTCAGGCTGGCATATTGCTCATGGGTTTCCAGGATTTCCTGTACCTTGTCGGTAAGTCCGGATGCATGCGGATGAAATACCTGGGAAGCAAGAATGGCGCCTGCGAATCCTGTCAGCAGGAGAAACAGTGTGACCCAGCTGAGTTCTTTACGAAAGATGAATACTCCGGCGAATTGTGTCAGCACAGCGAGCAATAACAGCACGATGGGAAAATGTACGACCAGCGGGTGCAGATTTGGAAAATCCCTGAAGGGAGCGAAGAGCGATGTTTCCTTTTGTTCTGCATCAGATGCTTCTTCTCCCGCAGATGATAATGCTGTATTTTCAGCATTTTCCGTGATACCTTCTTCGTCATTGGTATTTTGCGTTTCCTGGTCAGCCTGCGTTGTCTGCGTGCTGTCATCATGTGGTTCTTCGTGGGCCAGTAAAAGTGCCGGACCAGACAGAAGTAACGAGAGAACCGTAAACCTGACGATCGTTGTTTTCATGAGCCTTCTTTTTTGTTTGCATCGTTATCAGAAAAAACCACGCCAAATTGTTTGTAGGATCAGGGAAGTCCTGTAATATAGTATTCATGAAGTTTTCAGTGATCCTGCAGGATGAAGACATTTCGGGCTACATTTTAACATGTCCAACAAATACCCCACATACGTGCCGAATTCCACATTTACCAGAGAGCCGGGGACCAAAATTTCCCTTATTGGTTTCAGTTCACAGAAACATCTATGCCCTGCGGAGTCTTAGTGCATTGGAGATGACCGATACAGAGCTGAAACTCATGGCGGCAGCTGCAATGATCGGACTGAGCAGGATTCCGAAGAACGGGTAGAGAATGCCAGCTGCAACCGGAACGCCGAGAGAATTATAGACAAAAGCAAAGAAGAGGTTCTGACGAATATTCTTCATTACTTTCTGGCTCAGTTTCCTGGCCCGCACAATTCCATTGAGATCGCCCTTCACCAGCGTGACACCGGCACTCTGCATTGCAATGTCCGTACCAGTTCCCATGGCGATACCCACATTGGCCTGTTCCAGTGCGGGCGCGTCATTGATGCCGTCACCCGCCATGGCAACGATGAGACCCTGCCCCTGCAGTTCTTTTACCTTCCTGAACTTGTCTTCGGGGAGACAGTCGGCCTGGTAACCGTCGAGGTTCATTTCTTCTGCAACAGCTTTTGCGGTGATCTTGTTATCGCCGGTAAGCATATGAACTTTTACTCCCATATCCTGAAGATCCCGGATTGCTTTCGCAGACGTTTTTTTCACTGCATCGGCTACGCTTATAACACCTTCCACCTTGCTGTCAATCACCAGGAACATCACAGTATGTCCTTTCTGTTGCCATTCTCTGGCAATTCCGGATACTTCATCGATGATCACAGCATCAAGGCTTTCTGTAAGACGGGTATTTCCAAGCCCGATGGTTTTTCCCTGGTAAATACCTGTAACCCCTTTTCCTGTGACCGTTTCGAAATTTTCAACGGTTTGCAGGCTGATTTCTGTCTCCCGGGCGAAATTTACAATAGCTTCGGCTACAGGGTGTTCGCTGTGAACATCCAGGGATGCTGCAATTCCCAGGACTTCATTATCATCAAGTTCGCCTGCAGTGGCGTATCCCTGCAGACTGGGTTTCCCTTCTGTGATGGTCCCTGTTTTATCGATGATAAGCAGTTCCACTTTGTTCATCTCCTCGATGGCACTGGCATCCTTCACCAATACCCCTTCCTGGGCCATGCGACCTGAGCCTACCATGATCGACATCGGTGTGGCAAGTCCGAGTGCACACGGACAGGCGATGATCAGAACGGCGATTGCATTTACGAACGCATAGGCATATGCAGGTTCGGGTCCCCATATCGCCCAAACGGTAAACGTAATAACTGCAATGGCAATGACGATCTGTACGAAATATTTTGCCACCACATCGGCCAGCTTCTGGATCGGTGCGCGGGACCGGCTTGCCTCGTTCACCATTTCAATGATCTGAGACAGGAGGGTGTCGGATCCTATTTTTTCGGCTTTCATCTCAAAGGAGGTTTTTCCGTTGATCGTCCCGCCGGTCACCTGGTCCTGTTCCGATTTATCTGCAGGAATCGATTCCCCGGTGATCATGCTTTCATCGATGACAGCAGTCCCTTTTGTGATGCTCCCGTCCACAGGGATTTTCTCGCCGGGTTTTACCTTCAGGATATCTCCTGCCTGTACCTCCTCAAGTGGGATCTCCACCTCCTGCCCGTTCCTGATGACCCGGGCAACCGGCGGGACAAGGTCCAGCAGGGCCCTGATCGCCGAGTTGGTTTTGCTGTGGGCCCTGAGTTCAAGCACCTGGCCAAGAATGACAAGCGTAAGGATCACTGCTGCAGCTTCGAAATAGAGATGCACATTTCCCTCTTCGTCTTTGAACTGTTCCGGAAATACACCCGGGATCAGGATTGCAACGACACTGAAAAGGTAGGCAGCACCCACACCGATGGAGATCAGGGTCCACATATTCGGGGACCACCTTCTCAATGAGCTCCATCCACGCTTGAAAAAGTCACCGCTGGCGTAGAAAACTACCGGCGTTGCGAGGATAAACTCTATCCATCCCCAGAATCTCTTTGAAGCAATCTGCTCCGGGTTAAAAAAAGGGACCATGTCTGACATGGCGATCACGAATACCGGTATACTCAGCACCAGTGCCAGCCGGAATTTCTTTGCCATTTTCCGGTAGGATTTCTCTTCCGGACTGGTTTCCTGAACGTTTTCCGGGGCCAGATCCATGCCGCATTTCGGGCAGCTTCCCGGATGATCTTGTTTGACATCGGGATGCATCGGACAATAGTATTCGTCTCCATCGGAAACTGCTGCATTTGCCTCCTTTCTATCATGAATAACTTCATGGTGCTGATGATCATGATGTGCATCTCCGTGATCATCATGCCCGTGATGCTGATGTCCCTTATGTATATGTGCTTCTTTGCCATCACCTCCTGCCGGGACCAGGTGCATGTTACACATCGGGCAGCTGCCAGGCTGATCATAGGTTTTCTCGCCTTCGCATTTCATGGGGCAATAGTAATGCTGCTCCTGATGTTCCATAATTAGGGATTTTAGTGCTGTTTATTCAGATTCAATTTCTTATCCAAAGTCTCTTTTTCTCCAGGTACTCCTCTTTCCTGATTTTCCCTCCGGCATATCTTTCAGACCTCGTCGATCGATTTGCGTTTTTCATCCCCTAGTTTTTTGAAATAGGACGGGGTAAAACCGGTTATTTTCCTGAACTGACCTGAGAGATGCGCCACACTGCTGTAGCCCATTTCATAGGCAATTTCACTCAATGTCTCCTGGTTGTAGACAAGCATCTCCTTTACACGCTCGATCTTCATATTGATCAGGTGTTTTTCGATGGTTGTTCCCTCGACCGATGAATACAGTCTGCTTAGGTATCCATAATCCCGGTTCAGCCTGTTTACCAGGAATTCTGAAAAGTTCTCATTCGATTCTGCGATCCGTTCATACACATATTCGATGGTCAGTTTTTTGATCTCCTCGATCAGGATGGTCTTTGCATCGCCGATGATCTCAAACCCAACTTTGTTCAGTTCTTTTTCGATGGTGCGGAGTATTTCATCCGGGATGTCGTCCCCGACCGAAACTTTGCCCAATCTGATTTCGGCATCTGGATAACCGGCTTTTTCCATGATCGCTGCTACGGTGAGTATGCATCGGTTGCATACCATGTTTTTTATGTATATATCCATGGCAATTTATTCAGATTGCTTCAACCCCTTTATCGTCCGTTCTGATTTTGTAGGTTTCTTCTACCGGCGAGACAATGATCATGCCGTCGCCCCTGTAACCGGTACGTCCGTTCTCCCGAATCAGTTTGACCAGCTCATCAATATCTTCATCCTTTGCAAGGATCTCGACTTTAATGACCCTGTAAGCCTCGGCGAACGGATATTTGTCACTGATATGGTCCTTTTCATGGTCGGTATACTGACCGGTTCCTTCGCACTCCACGAATGTCATGCAACAGTAGCCGTTCTCTTTTAATGCATGGTGCACTTCTTCAACCATTCTTTGCCTGATGTATGCTTTGACAAGTTTCATGATCTTAAGATTTGAGGTTAAAAATTTGATAATTCAGCTTACGTTTCTGTGGCCAGTTGTTTGAGGGCACAGGTTGAGCAAGCTTCCTTTTCTGATGAACTGTCTCCCTTCAATACTGCGCAGGAAGAACTGTTCATTCCTGATTCAGTGTGAAAGAAATATTTCAAAAACATTGACAACACGATAAGGCCGACAATGATGATACTGGTGATGATCAATTTAACAAACATAATGGTATATTTTTAAAGCATTTGTTCGCTTAAACATATACTCAAGATACTGTTTTTGTGATCGTTCCGGTTACATTATTCTGTATAATGGTTACAGAATTATGAGAAATCGTGTATATTAAGTTTTTGCTTTGAGTGAAAAAAAAATGGCACCGGGATATCACCGGTGCCATTCAAAGGATCTAGTGTATGTGTCCGTCATGCGAGTGACCTTCATGACCGTGGTCATGTTTCGTCTTCCCTTCGGGACGGTCATACTTGCAGCATCCGGGAAGCTTGTTATACACTTCATCTTTTGCTTTATGCATTTCGGTATCATGACCCACTTTTGCTATGGCCAAATGTACTTTGTGCACATCGGTTTTGGATTCATCGAGCTTCACTTCCACCATTTTGGTCTTTTGGTCCCAGTCTGCAGAAGTAACTCCATCAACGGAATTTGCTGCTTTTTCGATACGTGTTTCACACATACCGCAGTTTCCATATACTTTGAATTTTTCGGTTTTTGTCTGTCCGAATGCAGTTGTGATGCCCAAAAAGGCGATCACGGTCATTGTTAACATTGCTTTTGTTTTCATCATTTTACTGTTTTAATTCATGGTTAAAAATTACTTGTTTTGTTCTCTTTAATAGCCGGGGATCTATGATCGGATTCTATTCGATTGTATCCTGTGTCTCTCCGCACTTCAGCATCATGTCTCCGAAATAGGGATTCCTTATCTCACTGTAGGTGCTGAGCCAGTTGGCCCCTTTGTCGTTGTTGGCCATGGGGCAGTACTGCAGGTAGAGTGTGTCCCCGATGGCACCGAATGAATTCGTCAGAGCGATCATGGCATCGGAAATTACCCTGAAGGCAGACCTGAGTTCTTCGATAGAACCTTGATGAGCCACGTGCTCAAGGGCTTTTTCAAGGTTGGCCATGTGGTCCATCCAGATGTCATGTGCATGGTTTTTAAATACGCCCATGTTCACTTTACCGAGGGCACCATTCATAGCAATTCCGGCTGCGGAGGCATTTTCAAAATTGTCGTTCGCCAGGGCTTCGGTCATGTCCAGGTAACTGTCATACAAAGGCTCCAGTTCATCTTCTGCAGCTTCAGATATTTCTGCTTTCGGTGTATTTACCTTCATTTCCGCAGATGTTTCCATGTCCATTTCCATTGGTGCGCCTCCTCCGTGATTATGGCCGGTCATACTGACGCCACCTTCAGGATTCATCATACTGGGTTTTCCTGCAAGTTGAGCTGCGGCATCGATACTAAAGGTTCCATTTACAGCGATCTCCTCCCCAGGCTCCAGGCCTTTCTCAATAATATATCCATTGCCCAGTGAGGGACCGAGAGTAACTTCCCTGAAGGTAAAAGTCACCCCTTGGTCAGTGGTATGTTTCACAAAGACCACTGAACGGGTACCGGTCCACATTACAGCAGATTCGGGAACGACCAACGCCTCATCAATATGGTCGAGTTGTGCTTCCACGATTCCTGATGTGAACATTCCCGGTTTGAGTCCGGCTTCATGGTTTGTCATGGAAACCCTTGCTTTCGCCACCCTGGTCTGCGGATCGATCACCGGGTCGATGAAGGAAATCTTCCCTTCGAAGACTTTCCCGGGAAGGGACTGAACTGTAAATTCCACGCTGTCGTTTTTACTTACCCAGGCAATATCTGTTTCATAGACATCAAACATGACCCATACCCGGGAGAGATCAGCAATCTCATAGATGGTTTTTCCTTTTGCGACATAATCTCCCAGGTTAACCATTTTCCTGGTCACGTATCCTGAAACATCAGCAGTTACCGGGAACACTTCAAGGATTTCACCCGATGCGAGGATATCATCGATCTGACTTTCGGTCAGCTTCCAGTTCATAAGTTTGTCGCGGGCAGCACGGAACAACTCCGGCTGTGCTTCTCTGATCTTTTCAGCCTCGAAGAGTTCTTCCTGGGCAGTTACCAGCACAGGTGAATATATGCTCGCTATTGTTTGTCCTTCCTGGACGTATTCTCCGGTGAAATTTACCATCAGTCTCTCTATTCTGCCGTCGATGTGTGAAGATTGTGAATAGATCAGTCGTTCGTCTGCCTCAACCTTACCATTCAGTCTTACATTTTTTACCGGCTTCATTTCCCTTGCCGGTGCGGTTACCACATCAGCGAGTTTCATGGCCGTCTCAGACATGGTCAGCGCCCCGGGATTCAGTTCGCTGTTGCCATCATCTTCCAGGGGAATCAGGTCCATACCGCATATTGGACAGTCGCCCGGCTCCGGCTGCCTGATCTGGGGATGCATGGAGCATGTCCATGTAGTTTCCCCGGCCTGTTCCGCTTCTTGTATTTGTTCCTGCAATTGGGGTTCTTTTGAAATTCCCCCGAAGATCAGCCACCCCAAAAGTATTCCTGCAAGGAGCGTGATGGCGGCAATAATGATTGTATTCCTGTTGCTTTTTTTCATCTTTTTTTGTTTATTTTTTTTCAATGGTAACTAATTACTTTTTCATGAAAACAGATTGTATATCTATGCTGCCGGTTACCATAGTCATGCTTTTTAATATGTTTTTGCGGTCAGGTAATTGATCCTGGCCAGGGCAATCTGGTAATTCGCTTCGGCTGCTGCGACCAGTTTTTCATATTTCAACAGCTGTTGCTGCATCCTGAGCACTTCCTCGAATTCTTTACCTGAATTACCGTAAGCAGAAAAGAGCAGGTTCAATGATTGTTTCGATGTTTGTACCTGTTTCCTGTATAGTGCCAATAATTCGCGTTGTTGATCCAATGTAAAAAGTGCCATATCGTACCCTGATTCCAGGGTGTTGGCAATTTCCTTTTTCTGATGTGTGTATTTGTCCTGTTGGAGCCTTGCCTCTCTCACAGAAGCTTCGTATTTCTTCCTGAAGATCGGGATGCTTACCGATACCATCGGCATCAGCACATCCTTGCCATTGTCAGCAGAGGCAAGCGGACCTTCTCCAACGATCACATAATCGAGGCCGGCTCCGATCCTGGGAAGTCCCTGTCTCACGGCTGCTGCTTCAGCTGCCTCGCTGGACCTGACTTTCAGGTCAAGGGCACTTAGTGCCGGATGGTCATTCAACAGAGAATCTTTCCTGTAATTATCCGGAAGGATGGCAAGATCGGTTGAATCCGAAACAGCAACCGGTTCTCCTGGTTCCCTGTTGAGGATTTTATTGAAGGATGTCACAAGGGGGATTCGCTTTTTTTCATGGATCTCGATATTGGTCCTCGCATCTTCACGGAGGATCTCCACCCTCAATACGTCGACCATTGGACTTTTGTCATTGCGGTATTTAGATCTTGCAATGGTCTGATAGGAGTCCAGAATCTCCAGGTTTTCTTTTTCTATGGCGATGATCTTTTCCAGTTCCCAGATCGGGTAATAGGCTTCTGCTACCCTGTAATAAAGGCGGTTCCGCTCATTGATAAAAGCCTGGAACTTTGCTTCGGCCATAAATGCAGCAGCATCTCCCCGGGCTTTCAATGTCCCAAACCATGGGAACATCTGGGAGAGGGAGAACTTTGCACGTTGCGGGCCGACCCTGGTTTCCACGGGTGAGATGAAAAAGCCAAAGGAAAATGAGGGATCCGGCAAGCTGCTCACTTGCGGTATCTTTTCCATAGCAATTTCATATTCCATGTACTTTGCCTTCAATCCGGGATTGTTTTCCGCGGCGATCTTAAAGTACGTTTCAAGTGTCTGGGCCTGGGAGGTGAGAAGTCCCGTTCCCAGTACCAATATGATATTAATAATATATTTCATTATTACCTGTTTTTAATTTTTCTTTCTTCCCTTAAGCTGTACAGTACCGGCACGACGAAAATGCTTACCAGGGCAAATGCCATTCCTCCGAACGAGGGTATTGCCATGGGGATCATAATATCGGCACCGCGTCCTGTGGAAGTCAGCACCGGAAGCAGTGCGATCATGGTCGTCGAAACGGTCATCAGGGCAGGTCTGACCCTTCTCAACCCGGCCTCAATGGTAGCGGCTCTCACCTCACTTTTTGTTTCAGGTTTGTTCTTTCTGAAGCTTTGGTCAAGATATGTAGCGATCAGGACTCCGTCATCAGTGGCAATTCCGAAGAGGGCGATGAAGCCAACCCATACAGCGACACTTAGATTAATGGCATGCATCTGGAACAATTCACGGATATTTGTCTCGAATATTGAAAAGTCCACAAACCATCCCTGGCCGTATAACCATATCATGATAAACCCTCCGCTGAATGCCATGGCGATCCCGGAGAACACCATAAAGGATGTTGAAACTGATTTAAATTGGAAGTAGAGGATCAGGAAGACGATCAAGAGCACCAGCGGCACGACCACCGAAAGTCGCTTTTCGGCCCTGACCTGGTTTTCATAGCTTCCGGAAAATTTATAACTGATCCCGGCCGGGACCTGCAGGCTGCCCTCATCGATCCTGTCCTGGATAGTTTTTTGTGCGTCGTTGACAACGGTGACCTCCGAATAGCCATCTCTTTTATCAAAGAGCACGTAACCTACAAGGAAGGTCTCTTCGCTTTTAATGGCCTGGGGTCCTCTTACGTATTCAATATCGAGTAGCTGGGCCAAGGGGATCTGCGCACCGGTGGGGGTGGGCATCAGGATCTTTCCAAGCGATGCAGGGTCGTCCCGTAATTCTCTCGGATACCTGACCCTGATGGGAAAGCGTTCCCTGCCTTCCACGGTGGAGGAGATCTTCATTCCGCCTATGGCAGTTTCGATGGTGCGTTGCACATCTTCAACGCTCAGGCCATATCTTGATATCTCTTTTCTATTGATATACAGGTGTATATATGGTTTTCCCACGATCCTGTCAGCAAATACCGCTTCTGATTTTACAGAGGGGACCTCCTTCAGGATGTTCTCCAGTTCCAATCCGAATTTTTCGATGGTAGCAAGGTCAGGTCCATAGACTTTGATCCCCATCGGTGCCCGCATCCCAGTCTGAAGCATCACCAACCGGGTTTCAATTGGCTGGAGTTTCGGCGCAGATGTTAGGCCGGGGATTTTCGTGACACGCACGATCTCGTCCCATATATCATCGGGTGATTTGATCTGCTCCCGCCAGTTCCGGAAGTACCTGCCATCTTCATCGGGAATAAGGTCTGCTGCGGTAATTTCCTGAAGAACTGCTTCCCGGTCGAAAATCGTATCACCAGATATCCTGATGAAGTTACCCTTATTATCTGTTTTGAATTTTTGCCGGTGGCCTTTCTGATCCAGGATATATTCCGGTTTATAATTGATCACATTTTCGAACATGGATACAGGGGCAGGGTCAAGTGCCGATTCCACACGTCCCATTTTCCCAACAGTGAGATCCACTTCCGGGATACTGGTTACCAGCATATCGATCTGGCCCATAACCTTCCTGTTGTAATCCACACCGGAATGAGGCATGGTGGTGGGCATTAGCAAAAAGCTACCTTCATCGAGCGCCGGCATAAACTCTTTCCCGATTCCCGGAAATGTATGCGTCAATCCCGACCAAACCCTGGTGGTTCTGATGTTGGTATCCGTGGCATCAAATCCTTTTGCTATGAATCCGAAGACATTATTAAATCCCATCCAGATGGTAATTCCCAGCACGATGAGAAAGACCGGGATGCTCAGGAAGATTTTTTTATGACTGAGCGTCCAGGTCAGAATATGCCTGTAGTATTTTTCGAGCAGGGAGAATCCACCCAGGATCACCCCCACCAGCAGTCCGACAAAAATAAAGTTGGTAAACACACTTTTCGAGGGTCCGAGCGGCAGCCAGTACCTGGCCAGCAACCAGGTGATGGCTATGACCGAGATGACCAGGTGTGAGTGATCCAGGATCTTCAATCCGACTCTTTTCAGCCGCACGCTGAAACGATTATTTTCATTGTCAACAGTTGCATTCCCATATTGTTCCTTCAACAATGCAGTGACTCCGAATGCCAGGAGAACAATACCTCCGAGTTCAGCACCAAATATGATTGCAAGGATCCCCGATGGGATCAGGACGATATTCAGCCACCTGGCGATATTCTTACGGCGAATTTTGGCGCCGAAGAACCAATAGGACAGGGTTGGCAGGATGAACAGGGTAACGATCAACGCAGCCAGCAATGCAAATGTCTTGGTGAAAGCAAGCGGGCCAAACAGTTTTCCCTCAGCAGCCTGCATGGTGAAAACTGGGATGAAACTCACAATGGTTGTGGAGACCGCGGTCAGGATCGCGGTTGATACTTCCGATGCTCCATTATAGATGGTGGTATTCAGTTTTTGATCAGGCGGGGCCTCCTCCAGGTGTTTAACAATATTCTCGGAAAGAATGATACCGAGGTCCACCATGGTTCCAATGGCAATGGCGATCCCCGAGAGTGCCACGATATTGGCATCCACCCCGAAATAACGCATGGAGATGAATACCATCAACACCGAGATGGGCAGCAGGCTGGAGATCAGCAGTGATGCCCGCAGGTTGAAGACCATGACGATCACCACGAGGATAGCGATCAGGATCTCCAGTGAAAGGGCCTCCTCCAGCGTGCCCAGGGTTTCGTAGATAAGTTCCGACCTGTCATAGAAGGGTACGATAGTGAGCTGACTTTCAGTACCGTCCTCCAGTGTCTTTTTAGGCAAACCCGGGGCGATCTCATCGATCTTAGCCTTCACATTGTTAATCACCTGAAGCGGATTGGCACCATACCGTGCCACTACAACGCCTCCAACCACTTCCGCGCCGTCCTTGTCAAGTGCACCGCGACGTGTGGCAGGTCCGAGTTTTACGACACCAATATCTTTGATCCGTACGGGCACATTACGCTTCACTGCAACCACAGCTTCTTCAAGGTCTTCCACGCTTTTCACATACCCCAATCCGCGTACCAGGTATTCTGCCTGGTTGATTTCGATGGTCTTTGCCCCGACATCCCTGTTCGATTTCTGTACCGCCATCATCACGCTGTGAAGCGGTATATCGTAGGCATTCAGGGCATCGGGATTCACATCCACCTGGTATTCCTGCACGAATCCTCCGATGGAAGCAACTTCTGAAACCCCTTCAGTAGCATTTAAACCGTATTTCACATAGAAATCCTGAATGGTCCGGATCTCGTGAAGATCCCATCCACCCGTGGGATTTCCATCCGGATCACGTCCTTCCAGCGTGTACCAGAATACCTGGCCGAGTGCCGTGGCATCTGGTCCCAGCGCAGGCTGTACGCCATCGGGTAGAAGTCCGGAGGGAAGCGCATTGAGCTTTTCCAGGATCCTGGAGCGGGACCAGTAGAATTCAACATCCTCATTGAAAATGATAAAGATACTGGAGAACCCGAATACAGATGTGCTCCTGATTGATTTAACTCCAGGAATGCCCAGCAGGTATGTTGTAAGCGGATAGGATATCTGGTCCTCAATATCCTGGGGAGACCTTCCCATCCATTCGGTAAATACGATTTGCTGGTTTTCACCGATGTCGGGTATGGCATCCACCGGCACAGGGTCGGAAGGCAGTGCCCCGAGATTCCAGCCAAAGGGAGCTGTTACGATTCCCCATACGATGAACCCGGTTAGGATTAGTATAGTAACCAGCTTGTTGTCAAGAAAATACCTGATTATTTTATTCAGCATGTATATATGATTAAAATGTTACAAAGAGATAATATGATCAATTATTCAAAAATTGACCACACACGGTATGTATCCGCTAAGAAGCGCATTAAATCATAATAAATAGACCTGGATGGAGGAAAGAATGCGATTTCTTTCCGGGGGAGGAGGTGATTCGAAGTCAGCGTACAACACCCTGTCTGCCTCTTTGCTTGCCTGATTGAATTGTAAGTTTACAAACATTAAAGGAAACTCGAAAACAGCATCAAAATCAAGATTGATCAGTGATGATGATATGATAAAGTCTTCTTCGAGTTGATAGAAATCTGTTTCGGAATGACAGCACATTCCATCATTACAGCAATCCTCCGCCTCCGTTGCAAGTTCAATGGAGACCAGGTCTGCTCCGCAGAAATGTTCGGAAACAGCAAAGCCTGTTGTCGAGATCAACAACAGGCACATTGTCGTAATATGGCCAATCTTCCTGAGCATATTCAGATGCACATGATGTACATGTCACAAATATAACGCATTCAATGTTAAATAGTTTTACAAATTGCCGTAAAAAGTTTACAGGATTTTGCAGTATATGTTTGCGGGGTGTTTATATCAAGGATATGGATGAGCCACGAACAGAAACCTATGGAAAGGTGTTTAATTGACAGGTATTCTATATATCATAACCGATGCCTTTATATTTCGGATCTTTGTGTATGTTTGGCAAAAATATAACATTGATTAATTGTGAGGAGAAGGTTGAAATTTATGTTATAAGTACGAATATAAAAATACAATTGCCCCATGAATTACTACATCAACAAAACCATCCGGGCTGATTTTGATGAAGCCGTGGAACTTGTTACCGAGGCATTGAAAGATAAAGGCTTCGGAGTGCTTTCTGAAATCGATATCAGTGAAAAGATGCGCGAAAAACTGGATATTGAATTCAGGAAATACAAGATCCTGGGTGCCTGTAATCCTCCGCTTGCCTACAAGGCACTGCAACACGAGGATAAGGTCGGAACATTGCTCCCCTGCAATGTGATCCTTCAGGAGGTGGGCGACCATCTGGTGGAGGTGGCAGCGGTTGATCCCGTGGCATCCATGGTATCCATTTCAAATCCTGGTTTGACCAGTATCGCTGAAGAGGTACGTGCTATTTTCGAGGATCTTATTGAGGAACTTTAGGTTCAGACGTCTTTTGGTGCAAGTTGCTGCCAGGCCTGCGTTCTTCTCTCGCTCATTCCCTGTTTATAAGGCTCGACGTCACGATAAGGTTACTTATTTTGAAAGGGTACATTTGAATATTTTTTGTGAATGCTCATGTAAAATTATATTCATAGAGAGGAGCTACAACATTGCTGGAGCGAATAATATTTTTTTGATAAAATTTTCACATCCTCTCTGCGAGTAAAGGATAAATCATTTTTTTTAAATTATTTTTGTCCTTTATCAAAAGGAACCGGCATGTTTGTTTACCGGGATCCGGCAGGAAAATTTTTGTTCAATGGGAAAACCATTTGAAACACTGAACTTCTTTAGTAATTCCCGGTACGACAGGTTAGAAAGGAACAGGCATTCGGCTGCATTGCTGAGCAATGTACTGATCGTTCTGTTTAGCATGATGGTGTTGTATATGGGCATCCGGTTATCACAGATGTTCAGGTTTGAAGCCCCTGAGATTCTTTTACTTGTAATCACCATTATGTTCGGGCTGGCTTACCTCCTGCTTCGCAGAGGCTATTTCTATGTCGCAGCGATGCTCACCACCGGCGTGGCTTTTGCGGGAATGACCTTCATTTCCATGACCAGCATGGGCATCAGGGATGCCGCAGTATTGACCTACTTGCTGATCATCATCGTCACTTCCCTGCTGTTGGGCAGGCTGGCGGCGATTATTATGACATTATTCAGTATCATCTCTGTCTGGGTAATGGTATACCTGGAGAACAATGGATATCTTATTTATAATCCCTGGAGCATAGAGCTGATTGCCCGGGACATGAGTTTTGTGATCCTGGCTACGCTTGTACTGGTTGTGTATTATGACAATATCCTGAATAAATATATCCGCGATATCAGTAAATCACGGTCCGATTACCGGAAGATCAATGCAGAGCTCACCGGGGTGAACAAAGAGATCCTGAAGATCAATGCTGAGCTTACGGAGGCGATGGAAAAATCGAAGGAGAGTGACCGGCTTAAAACAGCCTTCCTTGCCAACCTGTCACATGAGATCAGGACACCGATGAATGGAATTGTGGGTTTTTCTGAATTGGTATTGTCACCCGAATCCACCGATGAGGAAAAGCGGGAGTACAACCGTATCATTGCGAGCAGCTGCAAGCAACTGCTGGGCGTGGTAAATGATATCATGGATATCTCCAAGATTGAAAGTGGGGTCATTGAGATACACAAGCGGGAAATTGATCTGAATGCTTTGCTGAAGCAGCTATACAGCCTGCATTCTTTGACCGCCAGGAATCAACATGTCGCTCTGGAGATGATCCCGGGATTCGAGGATGGCTATGCCCGGATCATCACGGATGAAGTGAAGCTACAGCAGATCCTGAACAACCTGGTGGGCAATGCACTAAAATTTACCAGCAAAGGTTTTGTTAAATTTGGTTATGTCCAGAAGGGCAAGATGATTGAATTTTACGTGATTGATTCCGGAACCGGGATACCGGAGGAGAAGCATAAGGACATATTTGAGCGTTTTATACAGGCCGACAGCGGCCTTGCACGAAAAAAAGGAGGCACTGGCCTGGGACTGTCGATTGCCAGGGCATACGTTGAGAAGTTGGGGGGAAGAATCTGGGTACAATCTCAAAAAGGGAAGGGAGCGGAGTTCTATTTCACCATCCCACTGGAAAAGGAAGTCTCCCGAAAGAAAACTTCTGATCAACAGGAAAAATCTTCAGGAGGACGCACCCCCCTGCTGCTCGTTGAGGATACAGAATCCAATGAGATCCTGATGAAAGGAATGCTCAGGAATTATCACTTCGATATCATGGTTGCCCTTAGTGGGGAAGAAGCCATTGAGCTGTATGAAAAATACCGACCTTTCGGATTGATTTTGATGGATATTAAACTGCCCGAAATAGATGGATATGAGGTGACCAGGGAGATACGTAAGCTGGACAAAACGGTACCCATCATTGCACAGACTGCCTACGCTTTCCAGGAAGACAGGGAAAAAGCCATTGCCGCGGGTTGCAATGACCTGTTATCCAAGCCTATTTCCAGGACGGCACTGGAAGAGCTTTTTAATAAATTTAATCTTTGACCAACAGTTTGCCGGACAAATTTCCGCAACATATATTACTTAAAAATCTATAATCAAAATTAGGAAAAGTGATGTAAATTGTTTATAT
>CAZOXI010000015.1:0-1417 GCA_964583445.1 uncultured Bacteroidaceae bacterium
AAATATAAAATATATATATATATATAAAAAATATATAACATTAACATTATTAAACAACGTTAAACATTGTTAAACAACAACAAAAAATAAAAAAACAACAAACACAACAAACACTACACTAACCACACAAACACAACAAACACTACAAACGCTACACCCCTTGTTTTTCTCCGTTGCTTTTGCTGTCCAGCACAGCACACCACACCCATATAGATCTTCTGGAGCCCCACATTTGCCCGAGGATTGGACTTTCCCCCCTGAGACACACACACACACGCGCGCGCCCCGACATCCACCCTGAGACACACACACACACACACACACGCGCCCCGACATCCACACTCTTCCCCCCCCGTGTGCACGGGGGATCCGAGCAGGATCTTCCACCTTCTGGATCTGTTTTGGTAGCAGTGGGGATCCGAGCAGGATTTTCCTACTTTCTGGATCTGTTTTGCTGGATCTGTTTTGGTAGCAGTCATGACCACTGTATCAGTTGCCACCACTTCTCCGGCCACGAGCAGCAGCCGCGCGCTTTTTCCGACCACCCGGCCAGGCCCAAAAAAGCCGGAATAGGCAAATTTTTTTCTCCTGGTTTTTGGCACCTTAGGGGGGGTATACTGCCCGAATACGGTTTTTCAGAAAAAAAATAAAAAAACATTTGACATATGCCTATAGTGTGCTACACTATATAGTAGATAGCCACAGCGGTCTACAGAGGCAAACGCCTCACCGTGCTTTAACTTTTTTTGTTTACTTGTTTTCGAGGAGAAGAAAATGGAAAAACATGTATGGATTGAAAAAGGCGACTACGAATACGCCGACGGAACCCGGAACGAAGAGCCCATTGTAATACTGGTACAGGATGGGCGAGACCATGAGATATTGGATATACAAGGTGAGCATATCGCCGACGGGCTTAACGAGGACATGAACGACGACACACCGGCACTAATGCACGTAGTAGAGCAGGAGACCACCGCTACTATGCTATGGGCTGGATACGCCCCGGACCGGGAGACGGCCCTCGACCTGTACGCACAGGACGCCGGGTACAAAGACTACGAGTCGATACCAGACGAAATCGGTGGTGGCGAAACTATCATTATTAGAATAGGGCAAGTACCGGAAAAAGACATCGAGCAGATCCTGTAGGCCAGCCGAAACGGGGCCTGTTAAGGCCCCGTCTGCCCCGGGTGTTGCCGGGGCACTGACGAGGCAGATCCTCAAACTTTTTTCCAGGAGGAAGAAAATGACTGAACAAGACAAAAAGGAGGCCCGGTTCATTGAGCCAATACTTGCTCTGGCCGACCGAATACAGGCAGAAGAGGACATATCCTGCCCTTTTATCGCCGTTCTGATAGCAGAGGAGCGGATCAAGAAGGCTTTTGGACTTACGGAAAGGGGGCCGCTTTTTGAG
>CAZOXI010000015.1:1517-19402 GCA_964583445.1 uncultured Bacteroidaceae bacterium
TAGGGAAAACAGACAGTTAAATTTGAGCAGGGAAAACAGACAGTTAGATTTGAGTAGGGAAAACAGACAGTTAAATTTGAGCAGGGAAAACAGACAGTTAGATTTGAGTTTGGTTTTACTTTCTGACAAAGGAGGAGCAAATATGAAAATATATTTCCATGAAAATGGCAGTGCAATCCCGACAGACGCCTATATGAGGGGAGGAGAAAAACGCACGCATACCTCTCCCGGCTCGCCCATGCACGCAGAAATTGATTTTGGAGAAATTGAACGAAGAATTGGACGGACGCTATCCGAGAAGGAGAAAGACGATCTTGAGGATCAGGTTTTTGACACATATTTTGAAAGACTCGAAGCATATAAGGAGGAAATATGAAATATTTTATTGAAAAGATTGTTGAGGAAAAGAACAGAGGCGGAAAACGAACACGGTATGACTTGAGGGTTAAATTGCCAAATCTTGATAAGGTCCCCATTACATGTGGTATACTGTCCTTCAATAGCGTGCACGAAATTAAAGAATTCAATATTCAAATTGCACAGGAAATCGAAAAACTTTCATAACTTTTTTATAGGAGAACGAAATGAACGACACAAAGACAATACAGGTAAAACGGAAAACGCATGAGGCCCTGCGGTCCATGAAAATGGTTGAGAGGGAAACATTTGACTCTGTTATACAGCGTCTTATGCAAAAGCGGGGTATTGTTGAAATTGTTGAAAGGGATACCGGTGACACGCCTGTCAATTAGAGGTGGTTCCGGGTTGCCTATCCAGAAGCTGATCTGGTGCCCCCGGTATGTGAAAAACATTACAGATGGGTGGAGGCGAAAGAAAACACCTATCTATTTTGTGGAGGGCAGGATATTCCATGAAAACGCTGCGCTTATCATGAAGGGTGAGTTTTCCAAGAAATACTCTGTTGACAAACGGGTGGAAAAAATCAAAGAATCGCTTGTCAAAGGAGAGTATGAGGACGAAAACGGAGACATCATGGTTTTTGATGCAGATAAGCCGGCATACAAAAACAAGAAGTCAGACCTGACAGTGGGAGATCAGGCTGCCAAACGTGTGTCAAACCAGATATTCAAACTGGTAGAGACACAAATGGCAGGTGAATACGGGGATTTGAGTGACGCCAAAACCGAACACTTGATCGAGGTCCACAAACTGATAGACCCGTCCGGTGGACCAAAACCGGATATAGCCAAAAAGGCCGAGGATATGAATATTGTATTTTCCGGACGGCTTGACCTGGAGACCCCAAACGGGATACACGACTTCAAAACCTGTTCCCCCTCACACATACCCAATGCACGGGGAGATGAACAGCTCCTGCACTATGCGTATTTGTCTACAATAGAACGAAATGAGCTGGTCAAACGGGGTTTTATACACGCATTTACCAAGCACATCACAAAAACGGATTATCACAAAACAGATGAAACATTTACAATGGGGGATTTTCAGAAATGGTACGACAATCTCCTCCATGTTCTGGATTTGTATATCCATTGTGTAGAAAATGACAAATGGCCTCAACATGGTTACATGGGGGGCTGTAATGATATGTACTTCCAGAAGTGCCTGTATCATCCGGTATGTTTTCCGGAGAAATACAGCCCGGAAGAACACGAAGAAGCAATGGGGAATTTAAGAAAGGAAGAGGAAGATGAAAGATAAAATGAAACAGCTGACTAAACCTATTGAGATTTCTGAAATTGAGTTGCGGATCGGAACAGTATCAGAGAAAAAGGGCTTTTCGATCCTGGCATATAAGAATTCACGTGTTGACGTGAAACGGTTTAACGCTGTGTTTGGCGCACGGTGGAAGCCAAAATATGAGTATGACGAAAAAGGTGAACTGAAGTGCACAATATACGTGTATGATGATGAAATAGAGGAATGGATCGGCCGGGAGGCTGTTGGGGTAGAGTCCAGAACAGAGAAAACAAAAGGCTCTTACAGTGACGCCCTGAAACGGGCCGGGTTTCGCTGGGGGGTTGGTATTGAATTGTACGATATGCCATTCTTCTGGGTTAACTGGAACGACAACAAACCGTGGAGGAAAAACAACAAAGGTAAGTTTGTACCAAAAGTATACCTTGATGACTGGAAAATTGTTAAGAAAAATGACCAGTATCAGATACTTGATGGTTCCGGGAATGTTATGTGTGGAAAAACTTCCCATAAGAAAAAGAAGAAGAAAAAAACCAAGCCTAAGGCTAAGCCCGAACCAGAAGCAAAAGACAATCCCTTCAAAAATGACCCGGAACACGAAAAGGCACTTGCAGGGTTGCGGGAAGCACGTCAAAACCTTCTTGGTAGTGATATTGAAATGGGATTTATGGAAGCGTGTAACTATTTTAAGGATATAGAGGTCAAAACCGCAGATGACATTAAAGCTCTGAGTATAAAGCAGATCAACAAAATATCTGCTTATATACATGATATTATTGAGCAGTCATCACCTGATGAGGACGAGGAGCAGGAGCCGGAACAAGAAGAAAAGTTGTTTTAGAGTAGAGGAGTACTATGAATAATTTTAAAAAAGTAGTTGCAAATATAAACCTTGCTGAATATGCAGAGGCGGAAATAGATGCAAAACAGCAGGGCGGTGACTGGAAGGCGTCTTGCCTCACCCAGAAGGATGAGGACCCTTCCCTGTCTATATTCTATTCTGACGAGACAGGGAAATGGAAATGGAAGTGTTTCTCCTGTCAGGATACAGGTGATATTATTGACCTGCATCAGAAAACAACAGGTATGGACAAGATCACAGCAATGAAAGATCTTGCCAAAAAGTATAATATCGAAATAGACCTTGAGGAGGATGACAGCCTTACGTATGGATACACTGTATTTGAGGCACGTAAAATTATACAGGAGATACTGCATGAGAACCTCCTGGGCGATCAGCAAAGCATGAATAAGCTTCTTGAACGTGGTATTAACAAGAAGGATATTGTTAATTTCGGTATAGGTATAGAAGATGGAAACACCTATAAGCGGGCAAAAAAGAAACTGAGCCGGCATATGAAAAACATCCAGAATGTGATGACCCTGTTGATTGAAACAGGCATAGCACATGACTGGGGAACCAGCGTGAGACGGTTCATTAAGGCCGGGCGCTTGACAATACCTGTGTATTCCCGGAACCAGATAGCATGGTGGCATATCCATAAACTGGGGAATGATGATGGCGGTAAAAGATACCAGATATTCAAAAAGAAACGTATGGAAGGTATATATCTGTGGAACCAGGAGGTTGCTGAACGATCAAAGGAATTTTATCTTACCGAAGGGGTTTTTGATGCTATCCAGCTTATCAAAGCAGGGAAGCCGGCCGTTGCCCTGCTCGGTGTGAGTAATGAAAAAATCAAATTCCTTCAGCAGCTGAAAGTACTCCATCCCGATTTTGAAGAACTCTCCGAGCAAAAGGATATCCATATCATGTTTGACAGGGATAAGTCAGGCGGTGGGCAAAGAATGGCCACAAAAATAAGCCATAAGCTTGCAGGATATCACAATGTTTTCCTTTATTATCTCCCCATGGGCAAAGACATAGATGATTATTTACGTGAGGGAGGGGAGATTGCGGATCTGAAACGGAAGAAAATAAATCCGGAAACGACCGACGTAACCGTTTCCAATAAACGCTACTGGGTTCCGGGCGAGGAAGATGAGGAGGGCAATTATACACCAAAACCAATCTCTGACTTTACCATTGAGCGAAAATATGTATATATAGACGAAGCTGACCGGCTCCAATATGATGTGTTCATTGAGAGTACTTCCGGAGGCGAGCGAACAGGCCCTATCAGGTTTGTTGCTGAGAATTGGTCCACTGAGCGTTCCTTCACCGAGTGGCTTGGCACATACGGGGATTTCAATTTCATGGGTAACACAAAAGAGCTGCGGAAATTACAGCGCTATATACAGGCCCATTCTGCCCCCATAAAGATATGTGACCGGGACGCATATGGATACACCAACGGAGTATGGTTATTTGAAAACGGAATTATAGAGGACGGGAAAATATATGAAGCAGAACCGTCAGGCATAACTCTCCACTCCATCAAAGGGTATGAGGGTATATATTCCCGGCTCCGTGATACCAATGAGGTTATTAAATACCATGTTCCGGACGATTACTGGGATACGGAAAAAATACTTGAGGAACTTCTTACCTATTACGACCCCGAATATGTATTGCCGGCTATAGGAATAGCCTGTGCAATATTCAATCATGATGTGATACGGAGTGAATATCAAAAATTCCCCGCTATATGCTGTTATGGACAAACACGAAGAGGAAAAACATCCTTTGCCCGTATGATATCAGCCCTTCTGGGTTCTTCACATATCAAGTTATCCGGTGAGTCAACACCAAAGGCTTTTGCCAGAACAAGAAGCTCCTGCCACAACCTGCCTGTTTTGATCAACGAATTTGACGAACGGCGGTTCGAACATGTGGTCCGCAGCACATATGACGGCGACCCATATGTGATGGCAAAACGAACAATCGATGACCAGACAACCGGAAGAGGGTCAAATGCTGTGATGCTTATGACTACGGAGCACACCCCCCGGAAGAAAAGCATCATAAATAGACTTATACCGTTTGACTTCTGGGAATTCTACCAATACACAGATGAGGAAACATCACGTGCCCACCATGAGTTTGAGGCAGACGGGGTCGGCAGGAATAAAAACATTGGCTTTATGGTTGAGCTTTCAGGTACAAACACCAGAGAGAAAATCATCTCTGATATAGATTATACAAGGGAGTATTACTACCCTCTTAAGGGGTCCACTGATATACGTTGTTTCGATAATATATGTATCATGTTTGGAGCAATACGAAACGCATTTGCACAGCTGAACATTAAAACCAAGCTGGATAAAATACGTAAAAAACATGAAGGAAAAGATAACGTCATATCAAAACGTATTGTTAAAAATGCCCGGCCCCCAACAAAGGATGACCTGAAGCGTATATTCCGTAAATTCATTAACAGGTATAGAGTTATTCAGGACTTCTCCACACCAATCAAATCATTTTTTGAAGTGTTTGCTCGGTGTATGCTTGACAGCAGATCAAGTATTGAGAAGTATGTGAAATGGGATGCAAATGATAAAGGGGAGCGCCTTCTCCGGTTTAATATGACACATGTTTTCTCTGCTGTGAAAGAAAAGGATAATCGTGCAGAGCGTAAGCTTGAAAGTGTTACATCTGCTGAGATAACAGCTGCGATAAAAGACATGTTTGGTAACCAGAACTCAAAAGTTGTCAGGAAGGACAAACAAACATTCTCTTCCTATTCGATAAATATAAACAAACTTCAGGAAAAGTTAGGAGTTAAGATACATGAAAGAACAGAAGAATACCAGGTCGTCGAAAAAACGCAGGAGGAATTCGAGGCAGACGAGGATTTCCTCCCGATCTAAAGAATATATCAAGAAAGGTGAGTCAAAAAAAATTGCCAAGATCATGATTGACCAGAAGAAATGGTTCGATAAAAAGTTTGATGAAATAGAAAGTGAGGATGAGTAAAGAAATCGAAAAGTTCTCTCAGGTGAGAGTTATAGATGAAACATCATCTATGAAAGATAAGCGTGGCACGGTGTATGAAGTTACCGAGTTTCTGGGAGTGCAGGAGTACGACGTGATATTTCTTTCCGGAAGAATAGGGAAGTTTAAAGAGGATCAGCTAAAACATATTCATAACGGATAATAGTATTTTGCTATATCACGCATACGTTTCGTCCCGCTCCCTTTTCTCCATGCCTTTAGCGTGGCATTTGTTATCTTCGGAACAGGAGTAGAACCGTTTACTTCGTTATTTTTAAGCCGTTTATTAAACTGCTTTATAGCACGCTTTAGGTTATTCAGTTCGCTTTTATCCTTCTTCCGGAATGCAAGTTTATATCGTGTTCCAATCCCACTTTTCTTATTTGAAAAATGCTTCATCAAGCCCCGTGCAAACCCGGTGGACCTGTAATGATTGGCAATTTTGGTGGGTAAAAACCCGAATGCTGATTTCATAGCATCTTTATATGAAAGCTCAAGAGGTTCTCCGTTAAGATCAAGAACAATATCACCCCGGAATGTTGTAACTCCCTGATGCTTTTGTCGTATTGCACGTGATATATCGCCTGCAAACCCCGGTGTAAACGGCATTGTCTCAAGCGCCTTCCACAAACGGCCCCTGGAAATATCTCCTGCTGTCTTTTTAAAATCACGGAGCATACTAAGCGGAGCATTCTGTCCAAAGAGAGGATCTGCAAGAGCAAATGGGCGTATCTGAAGCTGATACTTCATTGATATCCCTGCCATACCGGCAAGCCCATGGTCCCACATATCCAATATCGCTCCTTCTCCGCCAAGTGATTTCACCACCTTCTCACGTACTTTTGATGCAGGTACTTCAAGCCCTAACAATTTCATAAGCCGTTCCCAGAATGGAAGTGTGCCGGCTCCTCCAAGCAGAGCTGTTATAGCCCACATTGAGCCAAGCGCTCCACGATGGCCTTCTGTAATCATTTGCCACTGCAGGCGTGTTATATGCCATCCAAATCTCTGAAACTGGAATAATGGCTTTAAATATCTTCCTGGTGAGTCAGTCCATAACACGGGAGGTATATTCCATCTCTTGTATTGTACATTAGTTTTCCTTGTTATCTCAATTGCCTCTTCAAGCGCACTTTCGTCATAGCCTTTATCGCCTATGTTGTCAGACTTAAGCAGATCGTATGATGCTAAAACCATGTGTACCCGGTTGCGTGCATCAGACATATTAACCGAATACCCGGCATGCTCAATATATTTATTTGCACCTTTTTTAATCCAATCCCATATTTTATTGCCGGTTTCGTCGTTAAATGATTCCTTAAAAAACTCCGCTTCCATTGTCTCACCAAGAAGCCCCTGTTTCCCTATAGCATCAACAAGCATGCTGTGCTCTTCAGAGTTGAGACCACTTATACTGTCAGCAATATCTTCTGCATCTGTCCGGTGTGTCTTTCCATAGAAATTTGTAGATAAAAATGGTATAAAATGCTGGTTAACCTTGAGATGGTATTTGGCTACAGATTTCCACGCATCACGATGTTTTATTCCATGCAACGTTAAAACCGGAACACCCATGTAATAATTCTGTGCTTCGTTTCTTATATGGAACGCCGGGTTAAACCCAAGGTATTTAGCAAATATAAATGCGGTTATTTTGTTTTGTATTTTATCGACCTTGTCCTGATTGTGCATCAGCTGATTTCTAAAACCTTCAATATATTTTCTTCTCTTCGGAGTTTTATCTGTGCTGACTGAATGAACAATATCATTAAAATGTTCCGCAGCATGACGCTTACTGATAGAACCTGCAAACCCGGAGAGATATCCCTGAAGAACCTTTTCTGTGTTTCTGGACTCATAACCCAGAACGCCTTTTCGTTCCAGCTCATGGCGTCTATGCCCCTGTGCCTTCTCAATCTGTCTGTATGTAGACCAGAATTCACGTCCAACCCGTTCAGTGTCCTCTATGCCCATACGATCTATTACATTATCAATAACACGCTCAACCCCGGAACGCTGTGTCGCAAAGTCAAACATATTTATATTGTCTTCATGTGGATACATCCGAAGATCATTTTTATTTATTGTTACCCCCATGTTCTCAATCACCTCAAAAACCTTGTGATTGTTAACACTGTTTTCCTGTATCCGTATCCGGGCAGACCCATCCTGTGATATGTTTCTTCTGGCCTGCTTTACAATACGCTCGCCATGGCCTGTTATTTCACCTATTTTGCGCAGTAAAGACAATTTCTCCTTACGGTTTTGCGTAAGATCATCTTTGTATAATGTAAATGATATAACGTTTTTACCTTCCCATGCATGAGGAAAATACCCTTTGCCGAGCTGGTCTTTGATGGTCTGTTTTTCTTCCTTAAGCGATTCAATAATTTCTGCTGCAAGGGCAGCGTCAGTATCTTCGTTAGTCATTCTTTTCTGCTGATATTCTATTTCTTTATCTATTTCCTGCATTTTCTGTTCCTGGACGCTGTCAAGAGCCTCTCGTACTGCCCGGTATCCCATGGCAATATTCTGAGAAACACCTTCAGATTTCATTATCTCCTCTTCAGAGTCATATTCCCGTTCATCAGCATCAAGATCAAGGAGCAATTTGTTAAGAGATGCCCGTTCAGCATCAGGAAGCTCCCAGTATGGTATAAGTGTCTGTTCAAAGCTATCTATAATATCAAACTTCTCACGCTGCCGTGCTGACTCACGGTCAATCATTTGTTTTACTTCCGGATATTTGTCTTTTGCAAACGAAGGAAGTTCCAGAAGAGCTTCAATAGCTGTCATGTCCTCTGCCTCTTTTGTTATCGGCGTCAAAACATGCTTCATTAACGGCACCTTAGCAAGGAGCTGTTTCGTTTTTCCGGAATACACAAGCTCACGTGCATCCCTTGATGCCTGCTCTGCGGGATCTTCACGTTCAGAGTCATACAGTTCCTCTGCATCCATCTCCCTCTCTATTGTATACCCTTCTTCAATAGCTGAGTTAAGATCATCTTTAAATTTCTCCTTGCTGAATACATATGTTCTTTCAGGAGTACGCAGGACAACCATACTTTTATCACCAACATACCTGTTGATATCCTCTTTAATCAGGTTCTCTGCTGATTTGTTGAGTTCACCAACCGAATATGTTAGAGCTTTCCCGTCAGTTGACTTTCTCACCCAGTTGTTTTCCTTTGCAAGATCCCCATATTCCTGTGAATGTGATATTGTGGAACGGAACCCGTCTTTTGTCAGGAAACCACGGTGGTTATAATTATCAAAATACTGCTGCAGAGAGTTCGTTCCCCTCCCCAGAAGTGACAATTTGCCTTCATGAACCTGTCTAAATATGCTCTCTACGCTCCGAAACCCCTGCCCTGTGAAGTAATTACGTAATGAGGTTAGCATTTCCTTGATTTTTGAGAAAACCCTTCCTATGGACGTCTGTGGCTGTCTGAGGGCTACATATTTCGCATATGCCCGCGCCTGTGCTTCAAGTGTGCCTATCTGGTCATATAAAAAGTCCATATCGCTTTTACTTAATGCCAGAAACTGTGCAATACGGAAGGCTTCTTGGTGTGCTGTGGTTACAGGAGCATCAAAAGCCAGTTCAACAAACACTTCTCCGTTGGCTTTATATGTTTTTCCTGTTACGTCTTGACCTTTAAAATCAGTACCCATGATTTCTTTAAATCGTTTCATATTAACAGCTATGGTTTGTCTTGGTGTGATTATTATCTTTGCCTGCATTGAAGCAGGGAGTGTCTTGATCCACCTCTGTAATGCTTTAACTGCCTCTCCTGACAATCCTCTCTGGTCTGATGTGTCGTATAGTTCCTCAAGCTTATTTTCCATTTCTATGACATCCATCCAGGCATAATATTCTTCAGAAGTAATTTTGCCTGTACGCAATTCCTCCTCTAAGCGTTTTAACTCATCTCCTACCAGCTCTTCCCTTCTTTCTGCAAAAGCACGGTCTGTTACGTCTCTCTGTGACGGGTCTATACCTGCTACTACATCACCTATTTCATTGTTTATTTGTTCTTTTATTACCTCTCCGGGGTAAGCCTTTACACCGTTTGAATACGTTGCCGGAACTCTATCTGCAAGCCCTATATCACTGATAAACATACCAAGCTGGTCTGTCTTTGTTATATCTGCATCATTTTTATTTGCACGTATGAATTTCCGGTAATAAGCACCATGCTTTTTAAAGAGTTCTTTTCTGTCTGACTCACTCCCTGCTTCAAGCACACCCCACCATAAAGTCCTGTCATTTTTTTCAAAAAGGTCTGCATATGTAGAATATTCACTGCCAAGAACACCCGTTTCCTCTATTGCCTGCCCAGGCTTATCCCTGGTCATAAAACGTACTTCCTTCTTGACGCTGTTGGCTACTGCGTCTTGTATTTCAGTATCGCTCATTTCCTCCACACCCTCAATATCTTCACTCCGTATTTTTTCAATCACCTCATCCCAGCTGTCAGCATCTTTTTCATTTGACCTAAACAGGTTATTTCTGTATCTAACATTACCTTCTTTTGTTCCAAGTTCATTATACATATCCCGTGGTATATTAACCTGTTCAGGGGTAAGTTTTACATTCCTCACATGAGCAAAATCAGCCCATGTATCATATTTGCCAGGCTGTAACAGCCTTCCCTCAGCAAGCGGTACTTGTTTTGCCCCTGTTATATTACGTATAACATTACCGGCTTTTTTAAGCCCGTTAATAGCCATATTCATCATCTCAACAGGCTCTTTTGCATCAGGATGGTCTTCCAGTATGCCCTGCATGTCCATGGCATACATTTGTGTCTGTGCTATACTGGCCTCTTTTGCTTCTATATCAGTCATACCTAAGTTTTTATGATCTTCATAAAAAGCCTTGTACATATCCCGTGCCTGTATATTTGTTCCGGGAATAGCTTTCTGCATGAATTCTTTTCTGAAATCATCATCTTTTTCCAATGCCGAAATATAATCTTTTGTTCTTTTGTCAGTTGTATCTTTAAGTATTTTCCTTTTACTCTTAAGGTTTTTTATTTCTTTGTTTTTTTTATCCCTGCTCATTGTTGAGTTTTTAACCTGTTCTATCTTTTCATCAATAGCCTGGACCCCTTGCCGTGCCTGCCACAACCGCTGTGTTGCAAATCTCCCTGCACCAGCACCTTTGCTAAACGGGAGTAGGTCAATTGCAATTTCCTCTGCAAAGTTTGCTAATATTGCAGCAGGGAATGCTTTGAGTGTTGTCCATGGATCAGCTGTTCGTATTGCAAGATGAACACTGTTTGCAAGACTTTCCCCAACATCAGCAATTCTACCTTCTACGAACCTCTCAACAGCTCCCGGAAGATAAGCAAGTGCTTTCTTTACCATTGGTGATTTTGTTGCCAATCTTGTAAGCATCTGCCCGGCTTGAAGTGCTCCGGCTGTTGCTGCGAAAGATATAAAGTGTCGTTTGAATGTCTGTTCTTTAGGTGGTTCAAATAAGGCCATGTCTATGTTTCTTGAAAAAGCATACCGCAAGCTATACGGTATTGCATTAAAAGACCCCGGAAACATATGAAATATTACCATCTGCCGTGAGAATTGACCCATGATTTCTGCTAAGTATTCAGGCTCATAGAATTTTTTATCTTTTATTCTTCCATTCTCATCAATGTTCCCTTTTTCCATGGCAATATATTTCAATGTTGTTTTATCTTCAGGCTTTATAAACGGATAAATGCCTTTCAGGAATGCAAAAACATAATTAAGTGGTTTTGAATCGATTTCCGCAATTTTGCGTGCATACGCATTCCACTCTCTTTTATAATTCTCACGGTTAAAATCTGTAAGGTCCTCTAACTTCTTAGCCTTTTTTTCTTTTCCAAGACCATACAGTATATCTGCTGCAACATATCTGGCTCCGTGTCTGGAATGGAGAAGCCATCCGAATCCTATACTTCTTTCGCCACCCCATGTAACATTCTCCCAGAATGAACGTTTGTTGTTCTCAATAGCATTAAGAACGTCTCTCCCGGCGTCACGTTTCCGGTCTACCAGATACTCTGTTGAAAGAGGATTGTCTTTTTCATATTTTTCCCATCCCCCTTCATAATTATTATCAGCCCAGTTAACGAGCTTGTCTTCATAATTCCCTATCATTTCCATACGGGAAAGCGGATCATTCGATATATATTTATCGGATGTCACAATGTTGTTTATTTCACTGACAAGGGGGGATACAACCTGACTCCCTATGTCAATCTTTTTATCTCTGGTTATCGTTCCTATATCTACCATATTTACTCCGGAACAGAAGCTGTTTCACGCCTTACAGGTGAAAGCCCCATTTCTTCATGGACAACTTTTTCAATGTTTATTTCGGGGTTATCTATCACTTTGTCTACCATTCTACGTATAGTTTCATCCAAAAGTGTGGTTTCAACGCTATCCTGTATATATCTTGTTAGAAAGGGGACAATCTCTTTCCGTTTTTTATTCTTCTGGAAAAACCAACTTTCCGGAACATCCATATTTCCACCGGGAGTGCCTTCAAGCCCTTTGTCTAAGAAGTCATCCCAGTCATTCGGGTATGCCCTCCTGGCTCTTTGAATATTCTGTAATGCATTTATTACAGCAGGAACGGCCTCTTTATATGCGGTTCTACGTGCCCCTCCTGCTGTTTTGCTATACACCTTCTGGCCCATCTCTGCCATTTTTAATGAGCCTTCTGTTGCAGGAAGAGTGCCCGCCCTTGTGTCTTCAAGCAGTGCGTTCAACGTTACACCCTCCTCTTTTGCCTTTTTCCCTGCAAGAGAACCTATTGCTGAAAACAGTCCAAGAGATGACTTTGCAGATATACCAAGGTCTGCCCCTTTTTGTATCACGTCTGCAGCAGCCCTTTGCGGTGTCATTGGGCTGGTCGGGTTTGAAAGGTCAGGGAGCAGGTGACCGGAAATGTATCCGGCAAGAGCACCCTGTTTCTGGAACTCTTTTTGTGCCTGTTGCTCACGAAGGAAGTTTATTCCTAACGCCCTTCCTGTTTGATATATGTCCATTGCAGCCTGCATATTTGGATGTGCCATATTATCTCCTTATATATAAAGTGTTGATAAACCACCCAGTACTCCGCCTGCTAATGCACCCCATGAGTCACCAATTGAACCACCGGCTAACGCCCCGCCCAATGCCCCCTGAAAAAATGAAGGTTCTTCCTGTTCCGGGCCAACCTGTGCCTGCAATTGATTAGTTGCCATAGCCCATCTGGAAAACATATTCTGCTGTTGTGTCCATTCCCCAACAGCTCTCTGCTGTCCTGTTTCATACGCATCTGAAAGAGCATTTTCCATGAATGAACTGTCAAGCATGCCTTTTTGGCCCATATATGAGCTTGCAAAATCAGCCATGTTGCCGGCATACGAATGCGCAGCCTTTTTTACTTCAGCAGGGTATTCTCCACCCTGATAAAGGCCCATCGGGGCAAATGCTGTTGTTCCCTCGGGACCGGAAGTACTTGTCAAAAAACTACTTAGAGCCATTTTGATCTCCTTTAGATAACATAAATGCTTTCATCTGAGTCATACCTGATATCGTTATAGGTTTATTTATCGCTTTTGATATCTGCTGTTGAGCAAAGTTGCTTACTCTCCCCGGAACAGAATCAGATATACCTTTATATTCCGGGATATGTTCTTTAATCATATTTTCAAGGCTGTCTGAACTATCCACTGATTGAACTCCCCACTTTAAGAGCACTTGAAAGAGCGTTTGCAAATCCTGCACGCTGATCACGTGCCATCCTGGCTGACTCCCTTTGGCCTCTCATGTTTATCAGTGTGCCGAGTATAGATACGCCCATACCAACCTTGCTGTTTCCGTTAAGCTGTAGCATTCCACCTGCAGCCGTTGCAAGCCCTCCAAGCGTTTCCTCATATGCCGGAGCATCTGCACCTGCCTGCATCTGTGCAAGCCCAAGACCTGCCGACCGAAGCCCCATCGACCGTTCAAGGTCAGTGAGTTCCTCTTTTGCGTCTGCGCCTTCAACTTCACCCGCACCTTCAACTTCTTTCTGTCTTAAAGCGCTAACAGGCCCACTATAGGTTTCTCTATCATCCGAGTATTCTTTTTCTTCAAGCACTTCCTTTACTGCCGGAATAGAAGTTATCCGGCTGTAAGGCTTTGCTAATTCAATATCCCATTCTGGTTCACTTTCTTTTTGATCAGGAGGAACATCCATTGGCGTAAGAGAAAAAGATTCCCCTTCTTGACGAGGAGGTGGCGGTGGATAAACCTCAGGAGGCTGGTAAAGCAACTCTGCGAATGGAGTCTTAGGGACATCACTTTCCCTGAACATTTGTGCTGCTTTTTCCCCGACCTCCCAAACCCGGTTTAATCCTTCTTTAAGGCCACCTTCTACATAATCACTCAAAGGCATAATCAATCTCCTTAATAAGTTCTATTTTCTTCAGGCAATATACTCCCCTGTGAATGAGGAGCATACTCAACCCATATGTTTCGAACAACAATATATGCAGGATGGGCATTATATTTTATATTATCAAACTTCATATATACCTGAAAATTCCTGCATTCAAAATTTATATTTTCTTCTGTCAACAAGTTTAAGTTTCCGGAAGCATCAGTTATATCAGATGCTGTTTTCGGAAAATTTCCAATAGATGTTGAGCTTAAGTCTATTAGTATGTCCCACGTGACATCAATACCGTCTCCGTCAGACCCACCGACAACATCAAGCCCTTCAAAGAATATTCTCCTGAGGTTCATACGGTTACCTTTCCGTACAAATCCGCTTTTTAAGATAGCCCAGAAGTATTCACTGCAATACTGTGTTGTATCAGCCGATGAGTCTCCTGCTGTATCAAGCGTCATTACCCATTTGTCTTTACACTCTTCTCCCCCGTCATGCTGTCCATATTGTGCTATCTCATAAAATCGTGTATCTCCGCTGAAGTCATGGCTTGTTTTCACATAATAACAAATATAATCTCTGCTATTATGACGATATACACCTGAAACTACCGGTGTGCCCATCACAGTATGATCAGAGTCATAGTCCTCCCATTCGCTTTCAATGTTAGTGTTCAGCTTACACCATCTCCCCTTAAACACCCCTTCATTTCTGTCATGCCATGCTTTTCCTATATACAGCTCCCCGTTTGATGAAGGAAGTCCGGAAGTAGCATTCGGAAATGATATCACGTATTGGTCTCCATGCAGTATCCCTGTAACTTCAGAAAACGTATAGCTGTCTCTATCATCAAATGGTATTGCAGTATCGAAATTGTATTCGTCTGTTATGTCATACATACTATATGGTTCATTGTGTGGTATAAACATAACCTTATATTCAACACCGTCAAATACACCAAAATATACACCTGTTCTGGTGGTTTGCAGTGTATTTGAACGTGCTGTCAAGCCGGAAGCCATAAAACGTATATCAACACTCCCTGCAGATCCCCCCGGTCCAGGTTTCCCGACAATAGCAAACACATATCCGTTATCTTTAAACAAATAAATAACACTTGACCCCTCTATTTCAGTATAGTCAGGACCATCCACCGCAGCAACATTATCACCATAATTCTGGTTGATATCTAAATACCCTGATTCATCAGTCAGCCAGTCGTTTTCTGTAGGGGTATACGTAACCACTATACGCTCTGCCTGTTGGGTTCTCGGTGTTCTTAAAAGTTTGATATGCCCTTCAGCATTATAGTCTCTATCAGGATCCAGACTTGTATCGTAATCAGTTGCAGGTATTATCTTTGGATATTCAGTTAGATATTCCGCATGTGATAGTGTATCTGAAAAGTCTGTAGTGAATTCTATTTTTACTATTGTTCCTACCTCGAACACTGCCGATGTAGTATAATCATCATTTAAATCATCCGCCAGTGCAAACCGAACAACACCAGCATCACTATCCATAACATGGTTGCCTCTATAACCCAGCCTACCATGCGTCGTGTCTTTTCCGGTTTCTGTAATTGTAAAAGGTACGGGATAACCATCAAAACCAAAACCAGCACTTACAGCAGCCCAAGCACCTTTGTCGCCAGAGTCCATATCCTGCTCTACTATAACAGTTGTATCGCCTGCTGCGCCAGCTGAGGCAAGATAAAGTTTAAGCTGATTAGAACCATCTGGTTTAATCTCTTTTTCCTCTCCATTGATTACGCCTGTATCACCGGCAGAAAATATACTTTCCTGACCTTCCACGAAAACATAATCTTCTCCTGAAATAACACGCGTATATTCATCGCCATGTTTAAATATACGTCTTTCTGATCTTATATACCCTGTAACACTGTCAATGCTTGAAAGTTTATCCCAGTCGAGCATCTGCCAAACACCGTATTCTTTCTCTATTGTTGTGGTTTCCTGCGATGATGCTCCAACCGAATATTCCCGAACATCAGACCAGAATAATCTGTCTTTTTGTGTTATCACCCACAATTGACCAAACCGGGGTATTATCTTAATTATAGGGGAATACTCCGCGCCTACATCAGTGGAAAACTCCACCTCTTCTGTCAATGACCCATCTGATGTACTCACCGAATATAAATGATCCTCTGTATATACCAGAAATGTATCTGCAAAAAACAAACATCCAAGCAGATTCTCTGTAATTCCTGTCATATCAATTGCTGAAAGAGATGCTGTTACCCATGTGTTACCTGTATCAGTATCAATAACACCACCACCTTCAAAAACAATCAGTTTACCGCTGTCAGAAGAAACAAAATCAGCAAACTTTCCATATGTAGAACTATCCCAGCCACCGGAAGATGGAGAAGATGAGTCAAATGAACCGGGTAGAGCGTCCTCTAATGTTTTAAAGGCGTATCTGGTTTTTAACCCCTTCGTATGGAACCGGAAATTCGTAAGCTCTTTGGCATACCCCTTTGGTATGACATGATCAGTATCACTTGACATCCCTTTATTGAACCCATCAAAGGAATAAATGTCAGGTTTTTGTTTCTTTTGTTTCTTCATTTGTAATCAATACTCCGTATAGAAGGCATCATTGTAACAGCATCATCCTCATGAAGGCTTGATGCACGGGAAAGAACAAGGTCCATGACAGGCCTGAATAACGATGCGTCCTGAGAAGCGTTCTCTTCGTTTCTATTTCTGGCTTTTAAAATAACAAACATCTTCAATGCGTCATAATACTGGTAAAACGGAATATATGTATCAGCAGGAAGCTCACCTGTTGACAGAGATACTTTTTCATACCGTTTTTCATACCATAAACGGATATTCTCCTCCGGGTCAAAATTCAACTGAAGTCTATGTATCCGCTGTGTTTCGTACACAGCAAAACTCCATGAGTCTCCGGATGTATACCCTGAAGTGTCATCAAAATACACCATTATACCTGTGCTTGCAAGCTCCTGCCACTCACCTTCTATAGATACATCCGATCCCGATCCATTACTTGTTGACGTCCATGAGAAGGTAGAACCCCCTGAATCAATGGTAACAGTAATAGTATCATCAGCTCCGCCTGTATATCCGTTGTATTTCTCACGTGTGTTAAAATCATCTGTCCCGGAATTAGATGAATTAGGAACCGGAGCACCAATATGAGAGGTATAAATAAAACACCTGTTTTCAGATGACGAATTATCTATCGTTTCAACATCTGTTTCCCGAATAGGCTCTGCTATACCTTTACGGTTTATCTTTATTTTAGCCATAAAGTTTACCGGAAGGTCATGTTCGTTAGCATTGGAGAATTCAGAGTATATCAAATCAACCACGGGGAACGCCTCGTAAAGCCCTGCATACATATTGTTCTGGCTTATCTTGTTTTGAACAAACCTGAACGCATCATTTATGTAATGCACCATCTCTGTATCAAGGAAGTTCGTCTGATCTGTGTCGTTCAGCTCTGCAAGACAGGCGTCACGCAGGTCCCGAACGGTATAATCAGCCATTTATTTCTCTCCTTCGATTATTTTACAAATCTGCCCTGATATAACAGGCGATTTAAACACTTCGGAAACACTCTTTTTAAGAACCGTTACATCTTCCGATTTCAAGTTTATTTTCTTTTTGCTTCCGGAGATCTTAAGCCCAAGCTCATACATTTTCACAGAATTTGCCTGATCTTCCGCCTGATACAACCCTATTGCCCGTAAACACGTATCTCCAACTGTCAGGGTTTCGCCTTTTTCGTTTTTCAATACGCTTCCGTCAAAATTCTTTAATTCCTGTGTAATATCAATTTCCATTTTGCTTTCCTTAAAAAATTATGAAAAAAACAATTCATTTGCCTCCAAATTTGTGTATTAAA
>CAZOXI010000016.1:0-19159 GCA_964583445.1 uncultured Bacteroidaceae bacterium
TACAGAAGGTTCAATACTAAGAACTTATGGAGTATAATTTGCAAGTTGGGTTAAGGTAACTTACAAGTAATGATGTGTCGAGAAAGATGGTGTTGCTTGAAAAGTTAAGGGACTGGCTTAACCCCATATCCAGTAATTCCTGGGGGATTTCCTCAATCTCGAATACAGCTTGTGAGGATCCGGTATCTTGTACGATATAACCTACGTTATGAAGGATATTATTTGTAAACTCGAGTTCTGCGATATTACCAAAACCAAAACCTCTGCGGCCGATATTTACAAAGTTGTTATTATTGATATGACAATATTTAATGTACCCACCACCATCTCTTAGAAGGCTATGTGTGATGTTATAGAATGTACAGTCTTCAATAAGTAGTGTATCAATGTTGTTCCCGCGATCATCAATTCCCCTTCCATTATCAGGATCTGCAGGGTTGCCGATTGTACTGAATACCGAATTAGTGATGTAGAGTTTATTGTTTTCATTATCAAGTCTTATACCTGATTGGTGTGCGTTATCAAACCAGCAGTTATCGATTGTAAGCCTGATATCATCTGCACTGGCCCGAATGATCCGCATCGAGACAGCACCAAGGTCATCCTTGTTTGTCATATGAAGCCCTTTAATAGTAAGGTTTCCCTTTGGCCTGAAGCAATAACTTGCAGTAGATCCTGTTTCATCTGTTTTTAAAGCCAGATAAGGTCTTGGCCCATCACCTTCTTCAGCAACAACAGTTAGGGGATAGTCAATATTTGAGATCAGGGCACTGATATAATAGATGTCCTCTACACGTTTGAGTCTGTAAACCGTGTTAAAACTATCAACACGTGCACCGGTTTCGGTGGTATCACCATTAATTGCATCATTCAGCGTTCCAATTCCAGGATCAACATCAATATAGCGTACATCCTGTGCAAAGCTTTGACTGGAGAAACTAGCAACAAAAAATATCAATAATGCAAAGGTTCCTCTTTTTAAGTAATTTTTTTTCATAATAATTTTGATTTAGTTGAATGAATAATTATTTAGTTAGAATTTGTAACGTAGTCCAATATCCCAGGTAAATCCATACACGATGTTACGGGTAAGCAGGTTATTTTTAGAACCTGCGAGGTATGTTATTTCAGGAGTATTGGTGATGTTATTCAGGTTAGCAAACAGGGTGAAGTTCTTTTTAAATCTCTGTCTCACTGTCATGTCCCACCTGGTAGAAGATCCGGTATAACTGTCAAGCGCTGCATTCGTTCCAACACTTTTTGCGAGGCTTCCAATTGATGCACCCTCTGATACCTGGAGACTAGAGCTCTGATAAACCATTGATATTCTGGCTGAAAAACCCCGCTTTTCGTAACCGATGGAAAGATTAACCACATCATCCACCTGGCCGGGCATAGGGCCTGACCTCATTGTGTCTGTAACTGTTGCTGTGTAAGGGAAAACCGGTAGGTTTGTAATGATTATATATGGAAAAAAAGTCTCAGACTCAATCATTGTATAGTTGGCATTGATGACAAAACCGTCGAATGGCGAAGGTAAAAACCTGAAATTGGTTTGCAGATCAAACTCCATTCCCATAATGGTAGAAGTTCTTTCTGCATTGACAGGCATTGTCAAATCATATCCGTTTGTAGGTAATTCATCATCAACAATTCTGGTTGTAAGCGTGTAGTCTATGTTTTCAAGACTTTTGTAAAATGCGCCTATTGTAAACAGGCCAAATTTCCCGTACAGTGATACGATTGCATCATAATTCCATGCAGACATGTGCACAAGATCGGGATTCCCTCGTTCCACTTCATGGTCGAAATGTTTTACACGTTCCCACGGTACCAGGCTAAAGAAATTCGGTCTGCTAAGTGACTTTGTAACAGCAAGTCTTACGTCTGCCCATGGTAATGCCTTGTATTTAAAATGAAACTGTGGCAGAAACTGCTGATGCTCCCTGCTTCCTATAGTATCTCTTAAGCCCGATATATTAATGATTTCACCCTCTTCATCAACCTGGGGAGTTCCATAGACACTTTCGTAATCATTTTTTGTGTACTCATATCTGACCCCTCCTATCAGTGTAATCCGATCGAAAAAATGTAGTTCATACATAGCATATGCAGCAGCAATGTTCTCTCCTGCATGATAATCGGCGATATCAATGGTTGGATCGACATAATAATAATCCTCATAATATTCTTCTCTGAATTCCCTGAGTTGATTATAATTCAACCTTTGGCCGTTAACCCCCGCACCTGGACCCATGTAATAAGGGTTGTCAAAATGGCGCATAAAATCATCAGTTCCCTCGTAATCGGTCAGAAAATTTTCCATTAAGATCCATCCATTATCAGCATTTATGGCCCAATCTGGGTGCTGTAATGTATCTTCGATGATATATTTCCCAACAAAGCTGCGCGTCCATTCCCTGGTAACATCATAATCTCTGTCCATTGTCCGGTATTTTCCTCCCATCTTTACATAACCTTCAATGTCGTTACCCAGACGGAATGGCATCTTAAGATTTACCTGTGCAGTTTTATTGATGTCGTCTACGTCATAATGATCTAAATAGCCATATTTTAGCCACGTTTTATCCAACTCATTTTGTGCCGCTTCAATAACTATATCATAGCTGGTTTCGTCATTTGGATTGAAAGCACCCAATTCCCTGAATTGAAATGTCTCTACCAGGGGCCTTTCATTTTGCGACCTTGAATAACCGGCTGAAAAGTCCAGGTCAATGAGGTTAAATAGTGTGAATTTACCGCTAAAGTTTGAAGTGAGCACATTATTCGTTGATTCACGTTTACGGATATCATATTTTTGATAACTGCCGGAGGCATCGAAGATTCTTCTCCAACGGGTCTCATCACGATCAGTCTGCCCGTAGTTTGTTGAAAACATTAGTTCACCTTTATCAAATTGGTAATCGAGGTTCATACTACCGTTATATCGGAATCTGTTTTCATGTTGATCCCTGAGGGTAATACTTGACACGGCGAATGACTTGTCTCCTTCATTGTCTGTACTTCCCAGGTCTTCCCAGGAACCTGTGTAGCCTTCGTAACTTCTGTTCGCTTTTTGCACCGTACCACTTGCGATTAATCCAAGTTTATTTTCGAAAAACCTGGTTTCAAAAGTTGCGCTTCCCTGATACTGACCAGGTTCTTGTTTCAGACTGTTGTATCCGCTCTGCACCTTCACATCACCATGAAATCCTGCGGAGGCTTTCCTGGCGGTGAAATTTACCGTGCCTCCAAGGGCATCAGCATCCATATCCGGCCTTAATGCCTTATATACTTCTATGCCTGCCAGCGCTTCCGTGGAGAACATGCTAAGATCGACCGAACGGTCCTGGTCGTTTGTAGAGGGAACACGCTCTCCATTGATGGTAATCAGGTTGAGCCTGGGGGCCATGCCTCTCAAAGTTACCATGGTTCCCTCACCGCCATCTCTTACCAATGAGACACCTGGCAATCTTCCAACGGTCTCTGCAGCATTTTGGTCGGGCAATTCCTGAATCCGCTCCTTTGAAACAACGTTCACTATGGTATTTGAATTTACCTGTCGGTTGATGGCTGCCAGTTGGCCTCTTGCGATTCCGGTGATAACCACTTCCTCACCCATTATAGATTGAACTTTCAGCTCTATTTTACCGAGATTAAGTATCTCGTTGCGTTTCAACTCAAGTTCTTTATGAACAGTATTATAACTAAGATAGCTGAATGCAAGTTTGTAATTCCCGGCAGGTAATGTTATTGAAAACTCCCCCTCTTCGTCTGCTGTGGTACCAAATGATGTTCCCTCGATACCCACGTTTGCGAACATGAGCGGTTCACCCGACTGTGCATCATAGATCACTCCTTTTATCGTTCCCCTTCCCTGTGCTATTGCATCATTCCCAGTCATGAATACGGGAATGAGTACAGCCAGAAGCATCAATAAATTTCGTTTTATCATAGGTAGTTTAATTGTATCCGGTTTCGTTTGGTTTCCCGCTGATAAGGATAACATAAAGGAACAAACAATTCATATGCCCGGGCTACGCTATAGTATCAAATCCCTCCCGAATAATATCACTCTTTCTCCCTATACTCCGTGGGGGTCATTCCGAAGTATTCTTTAAAATAGCTGGCAAAATGATTTGGGGCCGAAAAGCCGGCCTTGTAGGCAATCTCTGAAACAGTGAGATTTTGATCATTTAATAGTCTTGCTGCATGTTTTAGCCTGATGGATCTGATAAACTGACTCACGGTTTGGCCCGTCAGTGCTTTTATTTTGCGATACAGTTGTATCCTGCTCACCCCGGCTTCTTTTGATAACTTATCTGCATCCAGGGTGTCATCTTCAATATTCTTTTCAATCACCTCTACAGCTTTTTCGATAAATTGTTCATCGAGCGATGCCATTGCCATCGTGGAGGGTTGAATTTCCAACTCTTCTTTAAACCTTTTGCGAAGCTGACTTCTCGATTTTAGCAGATTATCGATATGGCTCAGTAGTAATTTTTTGTTGAAGGGTTTCTCCAGGTAAGCATCTGCGCCGATTTCGATGCCTTTAATTTTATCAGTTACCCGGGCTTTTGCAGATAAAAGAATAAAGGGAATGTGGCTTGTGTCGAAATCTGTTTTTATAATCTGGCAGAACTGGATTCCGTCCTGCTCCGGCATCATCACGTCCGACACAATGAGGTCCGGGTGCCTGAATCGTGCAACATGGATACCTTCCAGTCCGTCATTTGCTTCCAGTATGTTAAATTTGAAATCAAGACACTGCCTGATAAATATCCTTGTATCCATATCATCATCCACAATCAGGATCGTGGCACGTTTTTCACCTTTGCCCTTACCTGATTCCTCTCTCATTTCCTCCTCCTGATGTCTGGCTGTGAGAAAAGAACCCAGTTCTGCAACCGCTTTGTGTAATTCGCCCGATAAGGATTCTGCCGGTGCTTCAATGCTTTCTGCATTACTGGTTTCCTGTGGGGCAAATTCGTTGAAGGGTATTTTAAACCTGAATACGGTCTCCACCCCGGGATCGGAAGATACACTGATGGAACCATTATGCGCTTTCACCAGGTCTTTAATATAGGCAAGCCCGATGCCCGTTCCGGCATGTAATTGCCGGTAGCTTCCCGATTCATTATGATAAAAGCGTTCAAAAATTTTCTCATAATCTTCCGGCAGGATTCCCCTGCCATTATCCGTAACAGATATATCCACAACCCTTCCATTTTCTTCTTCACCGACTTCAGCTTTAATTTTAATCGTTCCGTTGAGGGGTACATTCCGGAATGCATTGGAGAGCAAATTGAATATGATCTTTTCGATTTTATCCTGATCATAGCTGAACACAATTTCTTTGAATGAATGCTCGAAACTCAGTGAGATTCTGTGCTGGTTGGCCAGGTGGTCGAACAAATCCACGATGCCTTTGATTTGCAATACCAGGTCTCCCCTGGCTGGCCTGAATTCAAGGGTGTTTTCTTCTACCTTATAGATTTCAAGGATCTGGTTGATCAAACGTAATAATCTTGTTGCGTTCCGGTGGATGATGTCATAATACTTGTTGCGCGTCTCAGTGCTGATGCGGTTTTTCGATTCACGCAGCTCGTCTGCCGGTCCCAGGATGAGCCCAAGCGGCGTGCGGAATTCATGGGATATATTGGTAAAAAAGCGCAGTCTTGAATACACCATCCGCTCCATTTTTGAGAGTGTATTGTTCAGCTCGTCTGATTTGTTTTCCAGGTTTTCATTGAGCAATATCAGCTTCTTGTTATTCGACAATACCCTGTATTGAAGAATAGCAATGACGCCAATGGTAACCAAAGCCATCAATATGAACGCAGGATGCTTCCACCATGGTGCCATAACCCTGAATTGAATTATTGCCGGGGTCGGATCAATATTCAGTCCCATGTCGCGTGTGCGCACTTCCAAGGTATAATTACCAGGTTTTAAGCCATTAAGAGTATGAAAGCTTGCATTACTAAAAGATGTCCAGTCATCATTATCCAGTCGCCAGGAATACTGAAGTTCGTCAGCCGGTGTTTCATTAAAGAAATCCCTTCCTGTCCAGAATATGTTGGCGTCTTCACGCTGATTAAATTGTTTTTGATAACTTACAATCTCAGTCTCCGGGGGGGTATGGTCGGGCATGTACCTGACGGTCCTGAAAAAATCATATGCTTTTGGATTCGTCTTTAAGCGCGTAAGGCCCCTTCTTACCCAGTCATTTGTTACCATGTTGAACCAGATATGGCCGGTATTGCTTTTTAGGATGGATCCTCCTTCATTTACAAACGACATTAAACCCGGGAACCTGACATTGGTCCAGATTTCACCATCAAAAAGTGATATGCCCCCATGTGTAGTGGCCCATATTCTGGATTCATCCTCAGCAAATACATTGATAATATTGTTACTGGGCAAGCCATCATTCATGGTGTAGTTTTCCCATGTTTCGCCGTCATATTTGAATATGCCAAAATACCTGGAGGCCAGCCACAGGTTACCTCGCTCATCTGTTTCGATATAATCTACATATTCCTGCAGCTTGTCGATTTCCGTAAATTTTTCCAGGATACCATGTTCATATGTGTAAATGGGTTTTCCACCAATCCATATTTTACCGTCTTTTGAGGAGCCGATCCCGTAGCAGCTTCCGATGATTACATCTTCATCCTCCGGAAGATGGGTTGGGACCATCCGGTCACCTTCTGCCGGTGAATACCTGATTACGCCTCCGCGCTGTCCTTTTTCAGGCTGAATATCGACACTGCAACCAAACCATAATGAACCATCGGCTGACTCATAGCAACCCCGATAATCAATTCCCCAGGAAAGTTCCGGGTAAAGCATTATTTCCCATTTACCATCCTTGAGGCAAGCTGAAGCCGCAGATTGATGATGACTCCCCAATACCCATATTTGTCCTGAAGAGGTTATAAATATCCTCACCGGGGTGTCAATCAGACCCTCACTGGTTCCGTATGCAAACCATTCTCCATGTCGATTCAGGATCACTTTTCCGTTGCTATGAAGGTACCAGGAATCACCTTCCGGCGTTTCACCCTGAAAGATCAGATCTTCATATGTAATCCATTTTTCGAAAGTATTATCAAACAAATACAATTCATCCAATACACCAAGGACCCATATTTTCTTATCTGTTGATTCATGAAAAACAAACCTGGATGCTGTGGTGATGGGTATATCAGGATACTGGTATACTTTCCAGTCATCTCCTGTCTTCCGGAAAATCCTTCCATGTCCTTCAATCCAGATCGAACCGTCGGAGCATGCCAGCACACTATTCTGTGATTCAATCCCTCCAAAAATATCACTTATTCTGATCTCATTCCACGCACCATTCTTTAAGACATGAATACCAAGCTCATAGGCTGTAGAAACAACCCATATCTCACCGTTTTGTGCTTCTGCAACCTGCACAGAGCTTTTGATCAGTAATCCTTCATCCTCGCTGAAAACCTCTTCTATCATGAGGTTACCTGGAGCGCCCCGGTGAAAGTTTCCTACAGCGATCTTACCGTATCCATTTCTATTGCTTATAGCAATAAGAATATTGCCATCTTTTTTAATATGCAGGTCAGATACACTGAAAACGAATTCTTCATTGCGGTTTTTGATGGTCAGTTTATCTGATACGGTGAGTATATTATAGCGACGTTTCCCATTCTTGTTGAGAAACTGGTATGTTGCAGCTGATGCGTACAGTGTTACAGTGGCATTGTTAATTTCCAATAAGCCTGAAATAAGTGCTTCAGGTCCTGTTTCACTGATCGCAGCAAGAATGCTTCCTTCAGGTAGCCTGATGATGTCATTGACAGTGCAGTTATCCAGTCCCGGATCGGGAAAAACCTTTTGCCATTGATTATTTCTGACAACATAAAGACCTGCATTTGTACCTGCCCACATGCTTCCGTCCTCCCCTTCGCAAAGTGCAGTTAGCGATACGCCTGAAATACTGTCCGGGAAAGGGATCAGCGTCCAGTGATAGCCCGTATATCTGAGGATTCCCTGTTCAACACCGAACCAGAATGTTCCGTTCGAACCTTCAGTCATGCAGCGCACACTTTGCCCCCTTAGTCCGTCAAAGCTGGTCCAGCGCCATGACTCTGTAATCTTATCCGCAATCTTTTGTTCATAAGGAACCTGGGCAATTACTCCTGAAGTAAGCACCTGAAAGCATAAAAAAAGCAAAAAACTGCGCAAGGTCATCTTCCCGGATGAATGTTGTTTAACTCAAATATTTCCTGAACTTTAAAGCCTTCATTATAATGATAAACAACATCAATATTACTAAAATTATTATTTAGTATATAAACTTTCCTGGTATCAGCTCCTTCGAGATACAGGAATGGCGTTTCTGTATGTGTCGGATGACTGTCAGTAATCTCAATCACAGATGATTCCTTGAAATGAACCTGGGGCAGCCTGGTGTTCGGCACCTCCAGTTTATTTCTGAATCCGGAAATTTTCACATCATGAACATCATACCCCCAGATCATTCTGCGCTCATGTTCTTCTTCCTCCGCCACATCATTAATATACAGCCCATCAATTGTTAATCCGTCAATATGGGCGAAAGTAAAATGTGCAGGCACGTCAGAAAAATCGTTGGAAATCTCTGATTTGATGCTTCTTGCTCCACGCGGCTTTGTATTCCCCTCGAATGTCTGGTGATGATGCAGCTGATAATTGATGTTCGACAATCCCAGGTTTTCTATTTTACTCTCTTCCTGTCCCAGGAAAAGACAATTGCCATTTGGACTGTCGATGGTAATGTTGCTGAAAAATACATTCTTTATTTTTCCCATTTTTGAATCCTGATCGCGTTTTTCAAGATCGATAAAGATGGGATAAATCCGGGAAGGTGATGATGCTGCAGCAGAATCATACCGGGTCGACTCCACATGGATATTGTCAAAACGTATGTTTTCAAACGTCCCGCCATCCTTTGCATACATCGCCAGGCCATACTGCGTATCCCTGATTACGATATTGCTGAATAACACATTCCGGATATCACTGTCTGACCGTGTACCGAATTTTATTGCCGAATCATCTGATATCAAAATACAGTTCGTTACCACAAGGTTTTCCATTGGCACGTTCCCGCGCGATTTCGGACAAATGGCATCATCTCCCACATTGATATAGCAATTTGATATAAACACATCCTTAGACGAAACCGGATCAATCCCATCGGCATTGGGGGCTTCCCTTTCACTGGTAATCGTAACCTCGTCGATCCATACGCGCTCACAAAACCGCACATCAATATTCCAGTTGGGCGAATTGGTAACATGGACCTGTTTGATGGAAACATCCGTGCAATGCTCGAATAATATGCATCGATCAGGCCTGATATAGGGTTGAGGCTTCCCTCTCCAGTAAGCATCTCCCTGACCGTTAACGGTTCCCTGTCCTTTGATCCCGAGGTTATGCTGACCATTGGCATAGATCAGGCTTTTCAGTCCGTCGTGCGGATAGTCGCTTATCTCCTTGCTTCCAAATAGGGTGGCGCCGGGAGAGAGTTCAAGGTAAACGCCGGATTTTAGAAAGAGTGTTCCGGTGAGGTATTCTCCCGGGGGAAAGTATATCGTGCCACCGCCGTTTTCATGGCATTGGTCTACCAGTTCCTGGAGTTGATTTGTCAGCAATACCTCCCTGCCGGACGTTGTGATATGGTCCTGTACAGTCAGTATATGGTCTTGCGAATAAGCAGATTGGACTGCGATGTTCCATGCTGCAACGAACAAAATAGCGTGTCTCAGAATTGACATATTCTATGTTTTTATTTGTTAATAACCTTTCAAAATATCCCTCACTTTAGTAACACCAGGGTGAACACCTCTGCAACCTCTCCAAATCGCAGTTTGCAGAAATAGATTCCGGAAGCTGCTTTCTCCCCGTTAATCTTTGTGCCATCCCATTCCATGGAATGCCATCCGGAAACTGCAAACGGTTCCACTTTATGCATGATACGCTGCCCGGTAATATCATAAATCTCAAGCATCACTTCCTGCGGCACGAGAAGCAAGAACCGGATCGTGGTTTTTTCTGAAAAAGGATTCGGATAGCAAATGAAGGATGCATCTTGCAATTCATGCAGGGTGATTTTGGTAGCTGGCAGGGTGGAGACTGTGTCTGTATTGCTGAAATTCGACCGGCCGGAGCCATTGTACGCATAAACCCTGTAGGAATATGTTGTATTTTCAATGAGTCCGGTATCTGTATAAGCGTTCGATCCTGCCCCCAACTGCGCAATTTCAATAAATCCGCCGTTCTCATCTCGTTCAACGGTATATCCATCCTCATCCATTGCGTAATCGGTCCATCTTAATTCAATTTTTGTATCTGACACTGCAACAGCGCTCAGTGAGGCAGGTTTTTTCGGGGGAAGGGGGAAGGTGCCGACAGACTGTAATGGCCCATTCCCTTCAGGTGCTGCACTGCTGTCTGGTTGAATCACAAATTTATCGATGCGTGTACCGTTCTCCCTGTAGTTGATCTCAAGGATGTAATCACCCTCAGTAAACCCGAGCTGCTCGTGCGTTGTTTTGTGCCAGCTGCCAATGCCCGATCGACCGTTTTCCAGCACCCAGGGCGCTGTCCCGATTCGCCAGAAGAATGAATCGTTGTCTTCTCCCTCCGAAATGGTCCGGAACCACAGGCTGTAGTTTCCTGCCTCATGGATGGTGAAGAAATAGGTCGTAAGACAGAGGGGCAGTTCACATTCCGGCAGGTCATCCGTATTGTCGCGTGTGGGATTTACTTCCAGGTATGCTCCTCCGGACGCTGCTTCATCTTCCCCGGTGGTCCATACAAGTCCCAGTTCACCAAATTCTGCTTCCATGGAAACAATCCCGGCGTCTGACTGGAATTTACCCCCGTTGGTGAGTGTAGTGGCAGATGCCTCTTCCGAATAACCCGAGTTACCGGCAATATTGTACGACCGGATGCGGTAGGTATAAGTGGTATAGGCTTTAAGCTCCAGGTCATTGAATACCGTGTCGTTTACCCAAAGTTCCGCGATCTCTGTAAATCTCTCTCCCTCTTTTCTTTCCAGCACATACCCCTCTTCATTGTTGGCATTATTCTGCCAGGTAAGTTCGATCTGATCGGATGAGATCGCCCTGGCACTGAATGCAGCGGGGATCGCCGGTGGAGCGGCCGGATAATCCTGGGTGAGGGTTGCAGCTTCATTGGAATAATGACGTTCATCAGACATGTTAAAGCCATATACGCGATACGTATAGGTGGTTCCGGAAACAAGCCCGGTGTCTGAATAGAAACCATCACCAGGTCCGCAGGAATCGATCAGGATAAATTCCTGCCCGGCGGAGCGCTCTATCTTAAATCCGTATTCGTTGTAGGAATTATCGGTCCAGGTAAGTTCGGTTTTCGTGCTTGAAAGCGTAGTTGCCGACAGGTCGGAAGGAGCTGCTACAGGCAATGTGTCTGTGCCGGTCATGTCGCCTTTTGTGAGGGTCGTGTATTCATCGCCTTCCCTGCCACTCAAGGGCCTGTTGTTTTCCAGGTACTCCTTAAAACCGCCAGGGAAAGTGTAGTGGATATTTGCAATTTCATAAGGGTTCCGGCGCTTGTCCGACTTGTTGGCAGACCAGTTCCATGGGAAGGGCTCGTTCATCTCATTCCACCGGTAGTACTGTTCAATCACATCGCCGATGGTAGCGCCAAGAACAGTTTCACGCTGCCAGTAGTCAAAGCCGGAATAGCGTGCAATCTCCATGGCCTGGACCATGGTTGTAAGGGCATAGGCTGTATAGGTGATCCCGCTTGATCCATCATTTCTCACCACCTCGCGCGGCAGGTACACGCCATTGTCATCCACTGCAATTTTCCATGCATCACCCGGCAACCGGACATTGGAGTCGGTGCGGCCGTAAAAATAACTTGTGAGCTGTATTAATGCCTCCTTTAGCAAGACAGTATCTTCGAGAACTACAGCAGCGGCAAAAGTGCCGAGCAATGCGGCATCTTTCCAGTTATTGTCTTTGTTCCTGAGGACATTAAGCACTTGTCCGTCTTCCAGGCAGTTGTTGCGCCACCAGCTTTTGAAGGTCGACCGGTCTGCCTCTTCCCAGCCGGTATAATCGTGCATCAAATCTGCAGCATACAGCATCGGTGAAAAATATGATCCCAACTGCAGCCCGCTGTCATCGCCGGTGAATCTTATGCCCCGGTTCGACCAGTACATAAGCACGACTTTTGCCTTCTCAGCATACACTTCATTTCCGGTTAGTGCGTATACCATGGCACAGCTGTAGGCGGCGTGACAATTATCCCATAAAACAGTACGTGCATACGCCAGTCCGTCAGGGTCAACATAGCCACCCGGTATATCCAGTGTTTGAGGGGTATAGGGCTCAAATGCAAGGGCAGCAGCTGCATCTTCCAGCAGATCTTCGAATGCACTGCTTTGCGGTTCAGCATTATGCAGAATCCGCTGCCTGAGAATGGCAAGTTCATCTGCTGAAATGACTGTCATCGGGTGTCTGAATTCGAAACCTTTAAGCGTGATATCATATGCTGCCTGCCAGGGTTCAGGTGGATGGGATATGTATTGTGCAGAAAGTTTAGGGAGCGCAATTATCAACAACATCAGAACAAAAACCAGTCCGTATATACTTCGGTAGTAATGATCATTTTTTTTGTTGGCGCTGCAGGTGATAAAATTCATTTCAGCAAAATGATAGTTTAGTTACCTGGCAAATAAATGAAAAAGTCCTCATAATGATGTACAAAATAGTTTCAATGCAATCCTGATGGATATCAATATAGGAATATCCCCGTCATTTATTGAAGGGACTTGCGAGCATTAAAAACAATTGAAGATTAAGAAAGGGAATCTATGGAGCTAAAGAAATGATTTGTCATTGGTATCCCTCAGCAGATAATTGATACTATTTTGAACAGGGTTATACGCTTAAAAATCCAAATTTGTATTTGTCTGTATAATCCGCAAATAAGATGATGACTGATCTGATCAACATTCGAGTCCCCCAAAAAGAAATACTTCTGCTGGTGATCATGTGTTTTGGCCTGGTCCAATGCGAGAGAAAGGAGGCAGACCAGGATCCCAATGCTAATTTTGAACCCGGAGTGCCAGTATTGGTTGGTCCGGAAGAATATAATTCTGCATTCAGTTATTATAATACTACCCCTGAAAGCCCTGGTGGAAGTCTGATTTCTTATATTAAGATCATTTCAGCACAGCGGGAAAGGTATACGTACCTTACAGGTGAATTGTGGGTTTGTAATTCCGATTTGTCTGGTCATAAAATGATTGTGGAACTGGAAAACTTCCAGGTGCATAATGGTGTGAATGCGCAGTGGATCGATGAAAAAACGATTGCATATTTCGATGATGGGTTTATACATGTGGTTCACCTGAATGGCAGGGAAGTGGTGCCGGCTATACAGGCTGCAACGATTGGACATGCTCCGCACTGCGATAAAATACTGTATTCCGGCATAAACGAAGAGACAGGGTATTATACAATTTATGAATATGACGTTTCCAGGAAGAAGAAAACGGTCATTGCTGATGTGTCCGCATTCAAAGAAATCACCAATCATTTTTCATCTGATGGTTTTGACGAAATGGATCATTGGAAGATACTTCACCTGATGTACAGTCCCGACGGTTCAAAAGTCGCTCTTCGGTTGAGTGTTGGTACAGGTGGCGAACTTCATAAGCATTTGGTTACCATGGACAAAAATGCTGATGATATATGTTTTTTTGGGCCCAAACCCATGCATTTTGCCTGGTATGACAATGAAAGCATTATGGGGCATGATAACCAGATTGACGATGGGATGATAAATGACAACAGTGCCAGGCGATGGTCGCGTGACAGAGCATGTATCGAAACCCTGGCAGGTCCGGGAAATCACCTGGCTGCATCTGTCAACCGGGAACTCTTCGCCTCAGAATCATGGTATGGGACAAACCCTGTGATATTAAAGGTTTTTCGGAGTCGTGAAACAAACGCTTTCTGGCATGATACAGTTTCGCATGATGACATTACCGTATGGAAACTGGGCAATCATGTGAATCCATCATTTTCGCGGGATGGCAGACGGGTCTATTACCACAAAAATACAGGGATTCATCAATCCAAAGCCTATATGGTTGTATTGCCAGACGTACCATCTGAATAATTCCATGCCAGGTATTTTTTTAAAAAAAACAGGTATGCCGTTTTTTAAAATTCTGACCGAAACATTGGTTCTTAACGCCCAATTTATGATCTTGAGGGCTTCATTCTGGTTTTAATAAACTAAACATATGATGCGAAAGTCCATTTTTTCCATGATCCTGCTGTGCCTGGTTGTTCTGTTCCCGTTATTCGGCCAGGATCACGAACCTTTACCCTTGCAGAATCCCTTTACTCCGACCTATCTGCAGAAGAACCTGCGTACGGGTCAGCCCCGCCTGGTGCTGAACAGTTCCATTGAGAAGCAGCTGCGCAAGCGCCTCAAGTCAGATCCGGTTGTACAAAATATGTATGAGGCTATAAAGCTCAATGCTGAAAGTGTGTTCGAGGAACCGCTGCTTGAACGCAAGGTGACCGGACGGCGCCTGCTTGGTGTCTCGAGGGAGATGCTGTGGCGGATGAATATGCTCGGCATGGTGCACGTCATCGATGAGGATCCACGAGTCCTTGAACGTATCAACGACGAGGTGCTGGCGGTGTGTGGGTTCAGCGACTGGAATCCGTCGCATTTCCTCGACGTGGCTGAAATGTCCCTGGCGGTGGCGCTGGCATTGGACTGGACAGCAGGGAATCTTCCGGGAGAAACCATTGCCTTGGCAAAAAAGGCACTTATCGAAAAAGGGATCGGTCCCTCATGGCCCGAAAATGCTGGCAGTCCGTCGTGGGTCACCGCGCACAGCAACTGGAACCAGGTCTGTCATGGCGGCATGATCGCGGCAGCCATTACCGTTGCGGAGGACGCGCCCGGACTTGCTGCAAAAACACTTTCCCGTGCAATGGACGGAATGGTTTATGCCCTGGATGCTTATGGACCCGATGGCGTATATCCCGAAGGGTCCACATACTGGAGCTACGGAACAAGCTTTTCGGTGGTGACAGCGGCCATGCTTGAAAGTACATTTGGCACCGACTTGGGCATTGCAGACTACCCCGCTTTCAAGGAAAGCGCCGTTTTCCGCTCCCTGATGAACACGCCTTCGGGATGGTATTACAACTTTGCCGACTGCGGTGACAGGCGCAGTGAACAGGGTGATATTGTGCTGGCCTGGTTTGCTGCGAAAACAGGCAATAAAGCCTATTACGAAGAGGAACGCTTTCTTGCACCCCCCGAAACAATGGGAAAGCTGTCACGTCTGGGCGGCGCTGCGCTTGTTTGGCTGTCGCAATTCGAGGAGAAAGAAGATTTACAGATGCCCGCAGCCTGGAAGGGAGATGGGATGAACCCTGTCGTAGTGTTTAAGGGCGCGGGATCGAACCCTTATGGTTATTATTTTGGAGGAAAGGGCGGACGTGCCACCACCCATCACGGGAACATGGATGCGGGCTCGTTTATTTTCGAGTTGAACGGGGTGCGATGGAGCATCGATCCCGGAAACCAGCCCTACCACGAACTGGAGCGGGTAGGGTTTGACCTGTGGGGAAACTGCCAGGAGTGTGACCGGTTTACGCTGCTGACCAAAAATAACTTCGGACACAGCACGCTGACGGTGAATAATGCATTGTTTGTGAACAATGGATATGCATCACTGGAAGGATTTAGCAATGGGACTTTTGAACCGTCGGTCACTGCAGGAGATCCGGCATACAATAACACCTTCCCCCGTGCCACGTTTAATCTTTCAGCAGTGTTTGGCGATCACCTGGAGCGTGCTGTAAGAACCTTTACGAAAGACAGTGGGACATCGATACTGATCGAAGACCAGGTGGAGACCAACAGCAATACCGAGCTTATCACCTGGCAAATGATGACCAGGGCAGATGTTGAACTCACTGAGCATGGTGCGGTACTCAGTCAGGATGGTCAGACGCTGCAGGTGCTGAACCTTTCACACCCTGACCTGCAGTTCTCCGTGATCTCCCTCAATCCGTCTCCGCTTGAACTGGACCGGCAGTTCGATAACCTCAAGCGGTTGGAGCTTCGTATTCCCGCGTGGACATTGGAAAATGGCGGGACAACCATTCAAATACGACTGTTGGGCGAATAAATAAGAGAAACAACAAGTCCGTTGAATTTGACTAGATCTATGTACAAACGCAGTTAGTCAGTTAATCTGCCAGGCGATAGACCTTAAAGTTATCCAGTCGAAGGTGACTCCTGACTGTCCGGAATGCAAACCAGCCTTCGAGGTAGGGTTCATCATCAACGAAATCGTAAATGAGTTCACCATCGCGCCAGTACTGGACTTTGTTTCCGTCGGCGATCAATTGAATTTTCATGGTCGTATTCCCCCGGAGCATAAATTCCGGGTCTCTCAGGTCATGTTCCGGGAGCATGGGACGTTCTCCACCCCCGGGATACCGGCGGAATCGTGTAGTTGAATTGTCATTGCCTCCATACCCGACGTAGTACAGGCGCAACGGGTGATAGTTGGGGAACCTCCCGTTGCGCGATGTATCCGCAAAAATATCTTCGGGATGTTCCGGATCAATCGCCATCCAGAAACAGTTCAGGTCGCTCACGCGGTCGCGCCTGCCCCCTGAATCTATCATGATGGCCTCATACTCGATCATTACCGGACTTTCCAGCTTGTGTTTGAACCAGATCGTGCAGCCTTTTTCATCTACAATGTCCAATTGTCCGTTGATGATTTCAGCGGTACCGCCTGGGCCCTGCTCGACCACCCAATTGGACAGATCAGTCTCAAAGTCATCTGCATAGAGCAGTTCAGGGTTGTTGTATCCGGGCTGGGCCTCTGCAACCTGGGAGAATAAACCAACGATAAAAATAACAGTCCAGAATGTTCTCATTGATGTCATCATTGTACTATCCGGTTAGAATGTTGGTAAATATAATCAATACCGGGGGGAACATGCAAAAACCGCACAACATTTCTATCAAGATAATAATGCTGATTGATACATAAATATCGCGATTAAAATAGCAAAAATTACATAAATATAATTTATTGGGGGGGTCTGTAAAATTATCAGGTCAAGGTTTTTTTTCTTTTTCAAGTAAACTTTTCAGCAGGTCCTGTTTCCGTCGATGTCCTTAAAATCAACTTGATATACCTCGTCGTTTTGCAATGTAATCACCGCTCCCAGTGGAGAAAGCCCACCGGTTATTTCTTGTATAGCTATATTTTTCACAGGGGCTAATTCTTCCTCTGTCCAATCGCTGTTGTCTGTTTTGTGGAGCATGGCAGTGATCATCAGTTCCATCGGTGGATTTTTCGCCATTCTTTTTTTATGTGCATAAACAACTGTGCTTTCGTCTGCCTCGGCATTCCGGTTTGTATGAATCATCGATGTGAGCTCGTCCCATCCCTTGTAGGCAATCAGGGCCACCTTTCTTCCCTCTATCGCTGCAGTAATGATCTGCCGGTCCGCTTTTTCCATCATTTCCACAACCGCTTTTTTGCCATTCAAATGCGGTATCCCGAAATGACCGAGGGTAAGTTCATATTCAAATGCCAGCCTTGAACGGTCGATGCGAATCACACCGCCAGGAATCGTTATTTCTGCAAGATCAATGATGTAGCCTACCCCGTTATTCGGAGGTTTACGCATAATGGCCTGCCGGTACAGCACATTCTTACGCACACCGTTAAAAAGCATGCTTTGTGAAATGGTATAGTTCCTGTTTTTCTCAGCATCATTTAAAACCTTGTTCCCGGTGAGATAGAAATTAACGTCATCTCCTCGTACGTCGCGGGGATCCTGACTGCGATAATTATATTCCATGGATGTGCCTCCCTGCGGATTATGATCTTCCCATGGGAAATGCGTGTTGTAGACAAGCTTGGAATAATTCGGATCGTCATAATAGGTCTTTCCGGGAATAATTTCCGATGTTCCGGTTTTTCCATGATTTACGAGTACAAGTCCAGGACTTTCGAGGACTGCCTTTTTTGATGCGTTTCCAAGTTCCTCCCAAAAACCGTCGTTCTCTTTCGCGGTCCAGAAGGGTGAATCTTCGGGAAGCGCCAGGCAGATCAACGGTAAAAACATGAGAAACGGGCTTCCTGCGCAACTGTAGTTTTGTACCATGTATTCCTTCTGCCCGTAGAACCCCAGGCTTGGAATATCGTTATAATAAAACGCTTCTTTGGTAACAAACTGCAGCAATGAACCGGAACAGAGCCTGCGGGCCCAGCCAGGATCCAGTAGGGAGTCATTCTTCAGCATAAATGCCACCGGGAAGGCACCTGAAACCCATGTACGGTAACAGATACTTCTCGACCACATGTTGATGTAGCCATCGCGGCCAAAGAAGCTGGTGATCGATTCCATGAGCTTCTGTGCCGAGGCTTCGATGATCTCTGCAATTTCGGGATAGTATTCATCTCCGAAGGTGCGGTTCCAGATGGTAGTGTATACAATGAACAAGCTGATGGAATAGTAGTTATAGGTCTGTTCGAGGTACCAGCCATCTCCCGAGTGGTAAGATGCCACCCACAAGAGATGGCTTTTCAAGAGTTCGTCATCTATTTCATATCCATACTTTTTCAGGAATGAAAGGGTGACAATGTTAAAGATCCGCCAGTTATTTTGCGTGGTCCGGTGGTGCCCCCATTTGGAAATACACGCAACCATCTCCTTCTTTTCTGCATCGGAATATTCGTTCCAGATGGTGTCCGGCATTAACAGGAGCGTTTTAAAAAGTCCGCCGAACTCACAGGTAAACTGGTAGTTTGAATCGGGCAGTTCTTCCGGCAGGGGTAAAGAATTGGGATGTCCCGGAGTAAAGGCATTATAGATCTGTAATTTGTAATAATCCTTCAGCCTGATTCCGTTTATTTCAACATCCGGTTCAACATGCATTAAGGGTCCGGCCAGCGTAAAAGTCCTTTCCAGCGCTTCAAATTCGGCAGACCGGTAGCGCCAGTCGGGGGCATCCGGTTGCGGATACGTTTTCCCCGGCACTTTCGGAAAGGTTAACGGCGTGTCAATGG
>CAZOXI010000017.1:0-18655 GCA_964583445.1 uncultured Bacteroidaceae bacterium
GACTTGGGATCAAAAACCATGATGATCGCCCTGGGTTGCTGGGCCGCAATATACGGCATCTTGTGCTGCATGCTCTGCATATCTGAATACTTATCACCGAACTGCGAAGTGGTACCCTCCTTGTTCATAGGAGCACGATTCATGATCAACACGATTTTGTCCCTGATATCAATCCCTTCAAAGTCGTTATAGTTAAATTGCTCATCATTAATGCCGTAGCCTGCAAAAACCACCTCACCTTCAATCTCAATGTGATCCGTACGCAACCCAGGCAGCAAGAAAAACTGCTGCTGGCTGACCATTTTTTCTCCTGAACTGTCCTGCAGGGTGATGCTGCTTTTCTCCAGGTCATAGGTCCGCTCCTGGAGGGTATAGTACTGGAAATAATCATCCTCCGAGGGTGCGGGCTGCAATCCCAGTCTTTCTGACTGAACAGCAAGGTAACGTGCTGCGATTTCAAGCCCCGGTTCACCTGTCGCCCTGCCTTCAAGCTCATCGGAGGCAAGGAAATCCATGTGCATTTTGAGGTCCTGTTCCTGGATAGATTTCAAACCCCTCCGCTGCGCGTTCAGTTGAAAAGTCAACATACTGCTGATCAATAGTGTAATAATTATCGGTTTTTGTTTCATACCAATTGCTCTCAAATTGAAAAAATCAGAAGTGCCAAAGTTACCTTTTTTTTGACCTCTTCTTACTAAAAAGTTTCCTAACTTTAGCGACAAATTACAGCAAAACACAGGTATCACACTAATTGACAACAATTTAAATATACTTAATACAAGTTTATTACTATGATCACACTGGACATAAAGAATGTTTTTGATTTCGTCCCTGAACAGGAAATAATGGAAATGAAGCCTGAAGTTGATGCGTGTATGGAAAAGCTCCTTTCCGGCACAGGGGAAGGCAATGATTTCCTTGGATGGGTCAACCTGCCTTCAAAAATCACGGAAGCGGATTTCAATGCCATTGAAAAAACGGCCCATAGACTGAGAGAAAAATCTGAGATTATTATAGTCATTGGCATCGGTGGCTCCTACCTGGGTGCGAAAGCTGTCAACGATGCACTGTCAGATCATTTTGCACCATGGCGAAAAAACAGGAAAGACCCATTGATGATCTTTGCCGGACATAATATCGATGAAGACTATATGCATGAACTCATCAGCCTGCTGGACGATCATACCTACTCTATTGTAGTGATCTCAAAATCGGGGACAACCACAGAGCCGGCAATAGCTTTCAGGATCCTGCGTGAACACCTGGTCAGCAAGATCGGTGCCGAAGCGGCCAGGGAAAGCATCGTAGCCATTACCGATGGAAAAAAGGGTGCGCTGCGTACGCTTGCAGACCAGGAACATTATGAATCCTATGTGATCCCGGACGATGTAGGTGGAAGGTTTTCCGTACTCACTCCTGTTGGCCTGGTACCACTCGCCGTTTCAGGATTTGATATCCGGCAACTGGTGAATGGCGCCCTGGAAATGGAGAAGTCTGCACTGGCAAATACATCCATGGATAAAAATCCGGCCGCACGCTACGCTGCCACCAGGAACGCGTTGTATAGAAAAGGTAAAAAGATCGAGATCCTGGTCAATTATCTCAGCAAGCTGCATTACGTGGCAGAATGGTGGAAACAACTTTTCGGGGAAAGTGAAGGCAAGGACGGAAAAGGGATCTTCCCTGCTGCAGTGGATAACTCATCTGACCTGCACTCCATGGGCCAGTATATCCAGGAAGGGGAACGGATACTTTTCGAAACAGTACTTTCTGTGAATGAAACCGATCACACGCTGAAGGTCCCGGAAGATAAGGAGAACCTCGACGGGCTTAATTACCTGGCAGGAAAAAAGATAGATGACGTGAATAAGATGGCTGAACTGGGAACCACCCTGGCACATATGGACGGTGACGTTCCCAACCTCAGGATCTCGATACCGGAGCTGAACGAAAGATACCTGGGACAGCTCATGTATTTCTTCGAACTGGCTTGTGGGATTAGTGGATACATGCTGAAGGTGAACCCCTTCAATCAGCCCGGCGTGGAAGCATACAAAAAGAACATGTTCGCGCTGCTGGAAAAGCCCGGTTTTGAAGAGGAAACCAAAAAGATCAAGGAAAGAATCTGAACGAACAAACCAGGCACTTTACTGTTTTAAGACCGGGCAATCAATCCGGTCTTTTTTATGATTAAATACCTGGTAAATCTAAACCCTACCATTAAGGGACTCGGCCTCGCCTTCCTGGCAACGCTTGGAATGGCCAATGTTTATGTATTCTCAAAAGCTGCGTTGCTGGAAGTGAATTTTTTCCAGTTCCAGTTTTTCTGGTTTGGATTTGCATTGCTATGGAATGGAATATATATCTGGTCTACCGGTCTGATCCGCCTGATCCCCAAATTGGAAAAAAGATCCGTCATCAACCTGGTCATCCTTGGCTTCCTCGAACTCTCGTCCGCAACAACCATGTTTTTGGCGATCCAACTGGCCGAAAATCCTGCGATCGTATCCTTCCTTTCCAATGCGACCCCGATTTTTGTTACGATGTTCGGGATCCGTTTCCTTGGCGAGCGATTCAATACCATTGAAGCTATCGGGATACTGCTGACCATCGGGGGTGTGGTGATGATCACCTATACCCGCGACATGACACTTGAACAGTTTTTCAACGAAGGCAGCGGATGGATCCTTCTCTCATCATTGTTGCTTTCCACCAGCATCATATTTGCCAAAAAAAATATCAAAAAACTCCATCCCAGCATCCTCGCAATCAACAGGGTGGTTTACCTGTTCACGTTCGGACTTATCGCAGTACTTATCCGACAGGACAGCCTGGCTGTTCCGGGAAGTGCGATCTTCAATATGATTGCCGGATCCATTCTTGGGCCTTTCCTCACGGGACTGGCGATGTATTCAGCACTTAAATTCATTGAGGCTTCCCGCACCATGATCATCCAGGCAACACGCGGACTTTTCGTACTGATCGGCTCCATGATCTACCTCTCTATTCTGCCTACTGCTTTGCAGGTTGCCGGGGGAATCATCACCATTATCGGAGTGGTGGTGATGACCTGGGGAAAAATGAAGATAAAAAAAGAAGCGAGATCCGTGTGAACCCCGCTTCAGTCATATTCAATACGACCAATTAAAGTGTCTGTGTCAACAGAGTTGACGTGGCTGGATCATAAAGTTTGAGAGCAAGACGCGCAAAATTTTTAACCCGCAGTATACTAACGTATTCGAGGAGTTTAAAATTTTGCAGCAACGCAGCTATCGGACTTTATGGACAGGCACTAATTATCATGAAAAGTCTTAGCTTATCTTAATGCTTTTCGGTCCCTGCTTAACAGCTTCCTTGCGCTTGGGCAAATGAATCTTCAAAATTCCATTCACATGCTCGGCTTTCACACTTTCCTGGTTAATGGAATCATCCAGTTGAAAGCTTCGGCTGAATGAAGCATAATTGAATTCGCGACGCGTGTAATTGTCCTGAGCATCTTTTTCCTTATCCTGCTCCTTCGATGCAGATACGGTCATTACATCATCTTCAATATGGATCTTGAAATCATCTTTGGATAATCCGGCAGCAGCCACATCAATCCTGAATCCATCATCCTCTTCAACAATATTTACCGCAGGTGTCGAAGCAAAACCACGTCCGTAATACTTCTGCGAAACCCTGTCATTGAAAAAATCATCCCTGTATGCAGGTGAATAACAATTTCTATACTTTGCAATCATTTTTATGTCCTCCTAAATTGTTTTTATTTGACTTAAATTCTGAATCCATATGATCAATTTGCATGCCGCACCATTTAACATGTCATTTTGTCTGTCACTGCATGGAATTTCATGCCATTATGTCGCTAATGATCATCGAAAACCTGTTAATTAAGCAGGAATACGGTATAAATGATCGCCAGGAGCGTGTAAAGCTGGATGGAGTTTTAAAACGACTTATGTTTCCACGAGCGAGAAAAAACTTAAAATTTTTCCGGAAATTTTTGCTGAATGGCGGCATGCATCTGCGACAGGGCGGTGCCGATCACGCTGCGGGGCGCTGCAATATTCATGCGCAGGTATTGCGAACCGCCTGCACCAAACCTGGGGCCATCCACCAGTGCCAGGTTGGCATCACGGACCATCATGTTCATTAATGCTTTATCGTCCAGTCCCAGCGCACTGAAATTGATCCATGCAAGATAAGTGGCCTCCAGTGGTGATACACGGATTTCCGGGAGGTGTTTCTCCAGGAATTGTTGAGTGAACAGGTAGTTACCTTCCAGGTAATCCAGAAGCTGTTCCAGCCAGTCATCGCCCTTATTATAAGCTGCTTCGAGTGCCACGAAACCGAAGATATTTCCCCCTCCGATGTGGATATCTTCCAGGATCTTTTCATATTTCTTCTTCAGCACAGGGTCCTCGATGATCACAGCAGAGGTATGCAGCCCGGCCAGGTTAAAGGTTTTGCTGGGAGCGATACAGGTGATGGTCCGTGCAGCGATCTTTTTTCCAAGGCTGGCAAGGGGGATATGCTTATGTCCGAACAGCAATAGGTCTGAATGTATTTCATCGCTGAGCACGAGCACATCATATTGCACTGCAAGGTCGGCAAGACGCTGCAACTCGTCCCTGTTCCACGCCCTTCCCACGGGATTGTGCGGATGACAAAACATCATCATCCTGATGCCCGAGCGAAATTTCTCTTCCAGGTCATCAAAATCAATACTATACTCCCCCGCATGGTCAACAAGCTGGTTATTGATCAGCACCCTGCCGTGGTTTTCTATGGAGGAAAAGAAAGGAAAGTAAACAGGTGATTGCACCAGGATCTTATCTCCGGGCTCGGTAAATCCCAGTACACTAAGCACCAGGGCAGGCACAACACCTGGGCTGAAATCGATTTTTCCGGGATCCACTTCCCATCCATGCCTGCGGGAAAGCCATCCTGAGATGGCCTCATAGAAACGTTTTGGTCTTACAGTATACCCATATACTTCATGCTCCGCGCGTTCAATAATAGCCTCCTGCACAAAATCGGGTACGGCAAAATCCATATCCGCTACCCACATAGGCAGCACATCCTCCTGACCGAACAGGGGCTTCAGGATATCATATTTCACCGAATCCGTTCCTTTTCGCTCTATTACCCTGTCAAAATCGTAATTCATCACGTATATTTTGGTCTTTTAACTTATTCATAGAATGCCTCAACACCCGGATAGTTCATGGATGTTACGGCTTTTTCGGGAGAAAGCACAAAATACTCCACGCTGGCATCTGCACAAAGAACCTGTTTCCCGTTGAATAATTGCACCCCGATCGTTGCAATTTTTCCGGAATGTTCCTTCAGCCTGGCACGAATGGTCAGGGGGCCTTCATTCACGAGCACAGGTTTTCTGAACCTGGAAGAAAGCCGCGAAGTGACTCCTCCTGTTTTGAGTTTGATAAACACAACCCAACTGGCAATCTCATCCATCAGGGTGGCCTGCACACCTCCATGGACAATGTTGATGTACCCCTGGTAATGGGGATCCGGATCCCATATGGAAATGATCTCATCTCCATCCTCGAAAAAGGTCATACGAAGTCCGTGGTTATTATCCGAGCTGCAGCCGAAGCAGAAATACCCCGGAAGATCTTCGAAAGGATTTCTGAGTTTTCTCATAATTCAACGATCTGGAGGAAATTTCAAATTTAATATTTATAAATTGCACCGGGCAATAATTCCTTCTTTTATCATTTATGGTGCACCCAAAGAAACACCTTGGACAACATTTTCTTACCGATCCCGCAATCGCGGAAAGGATTGTGGATCTGTTGCCAGAAGAACAGAATATGACAGTCATGGAAATTGGGCCTGGCACAGGGGTTCTGACCTCGTTCCTGGTGAACAAATCATTTAAAAGCTTTATTCCTGTGGAGATCGATCATGAATCCTTCGCTTTCCTCCGCAATAAATACCCACAGATACGGGATTCATTGATACATGCTGATTTCCTGAAGATGGCGGATCATCTGTTTCCCGGGTCATCCTTCCACATCATTGGTAACTTTCCGTACAATATTTCCAGCCAGATCTTTTTCAGGATACTCGACCACAGGGACAATATAATGTCAGTGGTATGCATGTTGCAAAAAGAGGTTGCCGACAGGATCGCTGCACCCCCCGGTTCCAAAACCTATGGAATTCTCTCTGTGCTGTTACAGGCATTTTATACTCCCAAATACCGGTTTAGTGTAAAGCCGGGCTCATTTTTTCCACCACCCAGGGTTCATTCTGCTGTGATTACGCTTGAACGCAATAATACGAAGCGGCTGAATTGTGACGAAAAATTATTTTTCCGGATCGTAAAAACCACATTCAACCAGAGGCGCAAGACCATACGTAACTCCTTAAAAACAATTTTACTAACTTTGGGTGACGAAAATGAACTCCTCTCGAAGCGACCTGAACAACTGAGGGTCGGGGAATTCATTGAATTAACAAATTTTGTAGCATCGCGGATGTAAAACATCTACAGTTGTTTAGATCATGAAACTCGAACTCACCAGGGAATATATCAGCGAATTGAGGGCGATCATCGCAGCCAGGGATGACAAAGCAGCACTGGCTATGATTGATGATCTGCACCCGGCAGATATTGCTGAAATCTATGAAGAGCTCACCATAGAAGAGGCGAAGTACCTGTATATGATATTGGATCCGGAGCTGGCCTCAGATGTGCTGGTCGAATTGGAAGAGGATGACCGGGAGCGGTTCCTCAAGGCCCTCCCGGCCGAAGAAATCGCCAGTCAGTTCATCCATCACATGGATTCTGACGATGCGGCAGACGTGATCGCCAACCTGGATGATATGCTGAAGCAGGAGGTGCTGAAGCAGATAACGGACATCGATCAGGCCGGTGATATTGTTGACCTCCTTTCCTACGACGAAAATTCCGCAGGAGGCCTGATGGCCAAGGAGCTGATGAAGGTGAATGAGAACTGGAGTCTCACCACCTGTCTCCGGGAGATGCGAAAACAGGCAGAGGAGGTGGAAGACCTGTTTTACATCTATGTCGTGAATGATGACAATGTGCTTACCGGGATCGTATCATTAAAAGCCATGCTTATCGCTACCGGCAGTACGATTATTAAAGACATATATGAAAAAGAAGTGCTGTTCGTACGCACAGACACATCCTCCGAAGAGGTAGCGCAGATCATGGAGAAATACGACCTCGTGGCCCTGCCGGTAGTGGATAGCATCGGGCGGTTGCTGGGAAGGATCACTATCGATGATATTGTAGACGTGATCCGGGACGAAGCAGAAAAAGATTACCAGATGGCTTCCGGTATCTCTTCAGATGTAGAAACCACCGACTCCCCCCTTCGGCTCTCACGGGCGCGCCTGCCATGGTTAATCATTGGATTGATCGGTGGGGTGCTTGTAGCAGCGCTGATATCACAATTCGAGGGTGACATCAAACTGAATCCTGAAATGGCCTTTTTCATTCCACTTATTGCTGCCATGGCAGGAAATGTAGGAATCCAGTCTTCAGCGATCATCGTTCAGGGCCTTGCAAGCAATAGCCTGGGACTCGAAAGCACTTTTAAAAAACTACTGAAAGAGTTTTTTGTAGCGCTCATGAACGGACTGATTCTCTCCCTGTTACTATTGGGATATAACCTGATCCTGGGACAAGGACAGGCACTTACCTATACCGTAAGTATTTCACTGTTTGTTGTCATTATCTTCGCTGCGATCTTCGGCACCCTTATTCCGCTGTTGCTTGATAAGGCCAAACTGGATCCGGCCCTGGCCACCGGACCATTTATCACCACTACCAACGACATCATGGGATTGTTCATTTATTTCCTGATGGGAAGGATTCTGTATGATGTATTTACGGTGATCTAAGCATGGGATAAACCGAATAGATTCTCAGGGCCTGCCTACCAGGTATCAGGCATCATATACAACTGATCATGCGGGGAGCAGACATTTTCTAAAAAGTAGTATTGATCGCCACCACGGGGTTCATACGTGCCGCCTGCCACGCCGGTGCAAATCCGCTGATCAGTCCGATTGCGGAAGAGATGCCCAGTCCGAGCAAAATGTTCCCCAGGGTCAGGTACATGGTAAAGTCACTCGCCAGGTTGATGATCAGTGTGCCCAGTCCAATGATGAGCAATCCGGCAATCCCGCCCAGCAGTGAAAGAATGATGGATTCTACCAGGAATTCCATCAGGATGAACCAGTTTTTGGCACCTATGGCCTTCTCTATTCCTATAATATGGGTACGCTCCTTTACCGACACAAACATGATATTTGCAATCCCGAACCCTCCCACGATAATCGAAAAGATCCCGATAAAAAACCCGGCGATATTGATCACCTTGAACAGCTGGTCAAGCCGGTTATTGATGATACTGGTCTGATTCAACGCAAAATTGTTCTCATCCATCGGGCTGAGCCTGCGCACGGAACGCAACAGCGAGGTTAGTTCCATGGTAAGCTCATCTATATCCACACCTTCCCGTGTCTCCACCCATATCTGGGGACTGGCACTTTCACTGCGAAGATCCACGATGTTCTTCATAAAATGAATGGGAAGCAATACCAGTTCATCCAGGTTATTGTCGTCGAAAGTTCCCTGCCCTTCCTTTTTTGTAACCCCCAGGACCGTCACTTTGAACCCTGAAATCTTCACCTCTTTCCCAACCGGGCTTTCTGACTGAAATAACTCATCGGCAAGATCGGCCCCGATAATCGCTATGTTCCGTCCGCCTGAAACTTCAAAAGGAGAAAAATACCGTCCCTCTGCGATCTCGAAGGAGCGGATCTCCTGGAAACCTTCCGAGGCACCCATGATCGTAATTTCATTGGCACTGTTATTTCCATACTTGACGGTCCGCCGCGTAGTGGCCACAAAACATGACACCGCTGCCAGCCGGGAATTGTTGCGTATATATTCATTCTCCTGCAGCGTGACCAGCGGCCTGTTCAGGTACTTCCACCATGGATATTCCTCTTCCCCTTCCGGAGGTGCCCAGGGCCATTTCTGGATATACACAACATCGTCACCCAGGGAAGAAACACTCTCCCTGATGTTCATCTCCAGGGAATCAACAGCTGTAAAGACCGAAATGATCGCAAAGATCCCGATGGTGATTCCGAGCAACGTCAGCATTGACCGGAGCCTGTTTCCGCTGAAAGTCTGAACTGCCATCACCAGGCTCTCCCAAAACAACCTGAAAATAATCATGATATCAATGTTAGGAACTAGCAAAAGGATTGCTATTTTTGCACCGTATTTTACGCAAGTTAAAACTTTGCAAAGAAATATTATCATGCTTGTGCAACAGGCGTAAAATAAGTACATTCACAACTCCTTAATTACTAACTCGATCATTGTTTAAAAATTCTGTATGAGCACAACAAAAAAGATTCGTTCCGCGCTGATCTCGGTCTTTTACAAAGACAACCTCGAAAAAATTATTCGCCAGTTGGACCAACTTGGTGTTACCATCTATTCCACCGGCGGGACCCAACAATTCATTGAATCCCAGGGCGTACAAGTCACTTCCGTTGAATCACTTACAACCTATCCGTCTATCCTTGGAGGCCGGGTAAAAACACTGCACCCCAAAGTATTTGGCGGAATTCTCTCCCGTCGTGAAAATGAAAATGATACAAGCCAGATCAAGGAATACGAAATCCCCGAAATTGACCTGGTGATCGTAGACCTCTATCCGTTTGAAGAAACTGTGGCATCAGGTGCACCAGAAGCTGATGTCATCGAAAAGATCGATATTGGCGGCATCTCACTCATCCGCGCTGCTGCAAAGAATTTCAAGGATGTGCTGGTCGTTTCTTCAAGGGAACAATACCAGGATTTGTCCGAACTCCTGGAACAGGGCAATGGAGCTACGACAATCGATCAACGAAAGGAGTTTGCAAGGGAAGCATTCAATATATCCTCGCATTACGATAGTGAAATATTCAACTATTTCGATGCAGCAGCATCAAGTAGCCTGAAGATCAGCCTGCGTGGATCAAAAAAACTGCGGTACGGCGAAAATCCCCACCAGGAAGGATTCTTTTATGGCGATTTCGGAAAAATGTTCGACCAGCTTTGGGGAAAAGAGATCTCTTACAACAACCTGCTGGATATCGATGCGGCAGTGGGCCTGATCAATGATTTCACCGATACAACTTTCGCCATACTCAAACACAACAACGCATGCGGTATTGCCACCAGGGAAGAACTCCGGGAGGCCTGGAAAGATGCGCTGGCCGGGGACCCGGTATCAGCTTTTGGTGGAATACTCATCACCAATCAAGTAATTGATGCTGCAACAGCTGAAGAGATGAATAAGATCTTCTTCGAGGTAGCTATCGCTCCCGGTTATGACGAAGACGCACTGGAAATTTTGAAAACAAAGAAAAACCGGATTATCCTGATCCTGAAAGATGGCACCTTGCAACACAGGAACGTTCGGACAGTACTGAATGGATTCATCGGGCAGGATCGCGACAGCAAGACGGAGGTGCCCGGAGAGTTGAAAGTGGCCACGAAAGCAAAACCCTCCGAAACACAGGTGGCGGACCTTTTGTTTGCCAACAAGTTGGTTAAACATACAAAATCCAATGCGATCGTGCTTGTAAAAGGACAACAACTGCTGGCATCAGGAGTGGGACAAACCTCCAGGGTGGATGCCCTTGAACAGGCCATTGCCAAGGCATCACATTTCAAATTCAACCTGCAGGGGGCTGTTATGGCTTCTGATGCATTCTTCCCTTTCCCTGATTGTGTGGAAATTGCTGACAAAGCAGGGATCACTGCAGTGATCCAACCCGGGGGGTCAATCAGGGACCAGGATTCAATCGATTATTGTGATCAGCATGGCATGAGCATGGTGACCACAGGATTCAGACATTTTAAACATTAAACAATAGATTCAAAATAAATGGGATTTTTTTCATTTCAGCAGGAACTCGCAATTGACCTGGGTACGGCAAATACAATCATCATTCACAACGACAAGGTGGTTGTAAATGAACCTTCAATCGTAGCCATTGACCAGCACACTGGGAAATTGATTGCCATAGGGGAGAAAGCACGGCAGATGCACGGCAAGACCCATGAGAACATTAAAACCATCAGGCCGTTACGGGACGGTGTGATTGCCGACTTCCATGCCGCGGAGCAAATGATCAGGGGCATGATCAAGATGATCAACCAGAAAAAAAGGATATTCACTCCTTCCCTGAAGATGGTTGTGTGCATTCCCTCAGGAAGTACAGAAGTAGAGATCCGGGCGGTACGTGACTCCTCGGAACATGCTGGCGGGCGCGATGTGCATATGATTTATGAACCCATGGCGGCTGCCATCGGCATCGGTCTGGATGTAGAAGCCCCGGACGGATGCATGGTTGTGGATATTGGCGGTGGGACAACTGAGATTGCTGTAATTGCCCTCGGGGGAATCGTCTGCAACCAATCCATCAGGATCGCGGGCGATGGCTTCACCAACGATATTCAAACTTACATGCGCCACCAGCATAATATAAAGATTGGTGAAAGAACGGCCGAAGAAATAAAGATTCACGTAGGATCTGCACTTCCTGAACTGGAGGATCCACCGACTGACTTTAATGTCAGGGGACCAAATCTTATGACCGCAATGCCCATTGAGATCCCGATTTCCTACCAGGAGATTGCACATTGTCTTGATAAATCATTGTCCAAGATTGAAACCGCTGTGCTGTCAGTGCTGGAACAAACACCACCGGAATTATATGCGGACATCGTTTCCAGGGGAATTCACCTGGCAGGAGGGGGTGCACTGCTCAGGGGATTGGATAAACGGCTGACCGATAAAATCTCCATACCGTTCCATATTGCCGAAGATCCCCTGCAGGCCGTTGCACGCGGAACAGGAATTGCGCTGAAGAACGTGGACAAATTCCCGTTCCTGATGAAATAGATGACATAAAGATAGCTTATGAGAGGTCTGCTCTTGTTGCTGAAGAAGTACAACTATGTGCTGGTTTTCATTCTCCTGGAAATCATTGCAATCATTATGCTGAGTAACCACAACCGCTACCAGCACAGTATACTTGTAAATGCAAACAGGGAGATTTCCGGTAGACTTTATGAAGCAGTGAAGGGTGTACGGGAATACATGAACCTGAGAGCAATCAACGCTGTGCTGGTGAATGAGAATACCAGGCTCAGAAACAGGATCAGTGCCCTCCATGAACAGCTCGGCGATACGGTAGTGAACCCGAGGCAGGTAGGTGATTATTACTACTTCCCCGCTGAGATCGTGCACAGCACGCTGTTCAAACAATTCAACTATCTTACAATAAATAAAGGACGGCGACAAGGTGTTTCAAGTGATATGGCCGTTACAGGACCCCAGGGAATTGTGGGCATCGTGCTGGAAAGTTCAGAAAACTACTCCACGATCATCCCGGTCATCAACCGGAATTTCCGACTGAGCGTAAAATTCAAAAAAAATGATTTCACAGGGATACTCATGTGGCAGGGTGATTCGCACCGAATGGCCAACCTGAATGAGATTCCCTATCATGCGAACGTTTCAGTGGGAGACTCCATTGTTACCAGCGGATATTCCGCAGCATTCCCTGAAGGACTCTTTGTAGGTACGGTTGCAGAGGCAGAGAAGCAGGAAGGCAACTTTTATACCATCCGTATCAACCTGGGAACCGATTTTCAAAAGCTTTTTCACGTGAATGTAATCAATAATTTCAACAGGGAAGAACAGTTAGAACTTGAAGCAGCACTGGAGCAATGATCAGACTTCTGGCACGAAATATTGTACGTTTTATTGTCATCATCCTGGTGCAGGTCCTGTTGTTGGATAATGTACTGCTGGGCGGATACCTGAATCCGTACTTTTACGTACTCTTTATTCTGCTAATGCCCTTTGAAACCCCAAGATGGATGTTACTGGTGGCCGGATTCTTCCTCGGACTGAGTATCGATCTGTTCACCAATACCCTGGGAATGCATACAGCTGCAACGGTCCTGATCTCTTTCATCCGGCCGTGGGTGCTGAGTATGTTTGCGCCCAGGGATGGTTACGAACCCGACACATTCCCACGGATCTATTATTATGGCTTCAGGTGGTTTGCAGGTTACGCAACCATCCTTACTTTCATGCATCATCTCGCACTCTTTTATATAGAAGTTTTTCATTTCCAGTATTTTTTTAATACATTACTGCGGGTCGTTCTGAGTACTGCTCTGACCACCTCAACGATCATTTTAAGCCAGTATTTTATCTTCAGGAAATAGATTAGATGAAATCATTCGATAACAGAAGGTACGTGTTTATTGTCTTCACGGTCCTGATCGGGCTGGTGTTTATCGTGCGGTTATTTTCCCTGCAAGTCCTGGAAACTTCCTACAAGGTATCCGCTGAAAACAATTCACAGAGCCACGTGGTCGTTTATCCTTCCAGGGGATTGATTTATGACCGCAACGGCGAGTTGCTGGTATCCAACCAGGCTGCCTATGACATTATGGTCGTGCCCAATAATGTACGTGCATTCGATACGACTGAATTCTGCAGTATCCTTGATATCACAGAGCAAAATCTGAACGAACGGCTGCAACGTGCCAAGAATTACTCCTGGCGTGTACGGTCCGTTTTTATGAAACAGGTCAATTTCGATGTGGCTGCAGTCCTACAGGAAAAAATGTACAAATTTCCCGGTTTCTCCCTGCAGACAAGGACACTTCGAAAATATGCGCGTCCCGTTGCTTCCCATATCCTTGGGTATATCGGCGAGGTGGATAACAAGATCCTTGAAGAGAATGAATACTACGCCATGGGAGACTACATCGGGGTTATCGGGATAGAAAAATCATACGAAGAGATCCTCAGGGGAGAAAAGGGGTTGAAGATTTTTCTGAAAGATGTCCATAACCGCATTATCGGCTCTTACGAAGATGGGAAATACGACAAACCTGTGAAGGTAGGCAAGAACATGACTATCTCACTGGATGGCGATCTCCAGGAGTACGGTGAACAGCTTATGAAGGAATTTGTCGGAAGTATCGTGGCCATTGAACCCTCCTCAGGTGAGATCCTCACGATGGTCAGTTCCCCCAGCGTGGATCCCAATATGCTCACTGGCCGGAACCTGGGTGAAAGTATCCGTAAACTCTCTGCAGACACATTGAATCCCCTGTTCAACAGGGCACTGATGGCACAGTATCCCCCCGGGTCCACATTCAAAACCATCAATGCACTGGTCGGACTGCAGGAAGATGTATTGCACACCAGCACCTCTTACTATTGCGATTATGGATACTATTACCGGGGAGTCCACGTGGGATGTCACACACACAGGGCTCCCCTGGACCTGGTGGAAGGGATCCAGCATTCCTGCAATACCTACTTTTGTAACGTGTTCAGAAGGATCATGGAAGATCCCGAATATGCGAGCACTGAAGAGGCTTTTAACCACTGGAGGGAACATGTTACCTCGTTCGGGTTTGGCGAAAAGCTGGGGGCAGATTTCAGCAACGAATTGAAAGGAAATGTTCCCACCGCTGCCTATTACGATCGCTATTACACAAGCGGACACTGGAATTTCCTTACGATCATATCAATGGCCATCGGGCAGGGCGAATTGCTGATCACTCCGTTGCAGATGGCCAACATGACCGCTGCCATTGCCAACAGGGGCTGGTATTACACACCGCACCTGGCCAAAGAAATTGAAGGAGAACAGGACATTGATCCGAAATACAGGGAGAAACATCATACTACGATTGATGAGAAACATTTTGAACCCATCGTGGAAGGAATGGCCCTCGCTGTAAATGGCGGACCAGGTTCCACAGCACGGATCGCCAAAATACAGGATATCACGGTATGTGGAAAAACCGGAACGGCCGAAAACCCGCATGGTGAAGATCATTCCATTTTTATTGCCTTCGCCCCGAAAGATGATCCTCAGATCGCCCTGGCAGTATACGTTGAAAACGAGGGATTCGGAGGCACCTGGGCCGCACCCATCGCCAGCCTGATGATCGAGCACTACCTCAGGGGCGAAACCAACAGGACCTGGCTTGAACAGTATGTGCTGAGAGGCAATGTAGAGAAGAAAAAGAAACAAGAGGAAGCAGCCAGGAAAGGGGAGAACGGGAAGGAAGAGAACGGGGAAGAAAATGGTGAGGAATAGGATATTGACAGGGAAGAAGCGGAGCTTAAAAGACGCTGAGTAAACAGAGGAGGAGAAGTAATGGTCAGGAGAAATAACATATATGCAAATGTAGATTGGTTGTCGATACTCATCTGGATGTTGCTGATCATCTTTGGGTGGATGAATATCTACTCAGCCAATATCATGAATGGCGATGGATCGATACTGGATTTCTCCCAACGCTACGGTAAACAACTTATATGGATCGGGGTTTCCATACTGCTCATCGTGATTGTATTTGTTTTGGATGCAAAATTCTTCCCGTTTTTTGCTTACCCCTTATATGGATTTATGGTTCTGATGTTGATCGGCGTATTCCTGTTCGGAAAAGAGATAAACGGTGCCAGGTCCTGGTTCGTGCTGGGCGGATTCCAGTTCCAGCCTGCAGAATTTGCTAAACCCTTCACAGCCCTGGCACTTGCCAGACTTCTCTCCTCATATGGATTCATCATAAAAAGCAAACGCTCACTTGTACTTGCAGGATTGATCATCTTTGTTCCTGCAATACTCATTATGATTCAACCTGATATGGGATCCTCCCTGGTATATTTCGCCTTTCTTTTTGTACTCTACCGGGAAGGTTTCTCCCAGAACACGATGATCCTTGGCGCCAGTCTCGCAGTCCTCTTCATTATCACCTTGCTGGGGGATAAGAGCTTCATTATTTTGGGCATCTGGATCATAGCACTCTTCCTCTTCAGCAGGTACGCCGGAGGCAAAAAAGTACTGCTTACAATGGTTCTTCCCGGAGCTGGGCTCTTCGGATTGCTTTTTGTAATAAATCATTTTGCAGGACTGGAATACCCCCTCTACTATATCACGTTGATTTCCTTCCTGGGCGTATGCGTCGCCTCCCTGATTGCTGCTTTCAAATCAAGAAATCCAGCCATGTTCAAGATACTCACAGGGATGTTTGTAGCGGTCGTTTTCGTGGTTTCTGTTGACTACGCAATGAATAATATCCTGAAGGAACATCAGCAGCAAAGAATCTATGTGACCCTCGGTATGGAAGATGATCCGCAGGGTGTCGGGTACAATGTGAACCAGTCAAAGATCGCCATAGGCTCTGGAGGCTTTTCAGGCAAAGGCTTTTTAGACGGTACGCAAACAAAATTGCAATTTGTTCCCGAACAAAGCACCGATTTCATTTTTTGTACGGTCGGGGAAGAATGGGGATTTATCGGAACTTCACTGGTGATCATCCTGTTCGTGCTGCTTATCACCAGGCTCGTGATCCTTGCTGAACGGCAAAGATCAAACTTTAGCCGAATCTATGGGTATGGACTGGTATCTGTCCTCATGGTGCATTTCACAGTAAATGTCGGGATGACCATCGGTTTGCTTCCCGTAATAGGTATCCCCCTCCCCTTTTTCTCATATGGGGGATCATCATTGCTGGCTTTTACACTCTTTTTGTTTATTTTCCTGAAACTGGATTCAAACCGACTGGAACTGCTCAGATAAAACATTTAAAATGTTACAAAACATGATCCGGCAACTTACTGAGATTGCTAGTATTGCGGGATGAACCCCAGTCTGAGAAAAGCCGCACTCCCGGAAAATCTGGAAAATCGCCTGTTTTTTTGTAACTTTGCATCCCCGCCTGAATTTTGATGCTGAGGTTTTTCAACCGCAAAAATAAATGATCATGAAAAAATACAAAGCATATAACAGCCGAAACTTCCTGGAGATTCCCCAACTATCGAATCTGAATGATGACCAGAAGAAAGCGATCAGCGTGGTATCCCAGGTGCTGCCTTTCAAAACAAATAATTACGTTGTGGATGAATTAATTGACTGGGATCATTTTGAAGATGATCCGATGTTCATCCTTAACTTCCCACAGAAAGAGATGCTATCCAAATATGATTTCCACGAGCTCTCTAATATGATCGCCAGGAACACGCCAAAAAAGGAAGTGGCCGCATTTGTAAATGAAATTCGTGAAAAGATGAATCCGCATCCTGCCGGGCAGCTGGAACACAACGTTCCTTCACTCGATGGGGAAAAGATAAAAGGCATTCAGCATAAATACAGGGAAACCATGCTATTCTTCCCTTCACAGGGACAAACATGTCATGCATATTGCACTTTTTGTTTCAGATGGCCACAATTCACGGGAATGGGCGATATAAAATTCGCCATGAAACAGACGGACCTGATGATCGAATACCTGCGGCAGAACCCGGGCATCACTGACGTGTTGTTTACCGGCGGAGATCCAATGGTTATGAAAGCCAACATCCTGAAAAGATATATTGATGCAATCCTGGAGGCAGATCTGCCCCATGTGAAGACCATTCGTATTGGTACCAAGTCGCTTTCATTCTGGCCCTACAGGTACCTGACAGACCCAGATACACAGGAGATCCTTGATCTGTTTAAAAAAGTATCTGACAAAGGGATTCACCTGGCACTGATGGCGCACTTCAACCACCACAGGGAACTGGAAACGGAAGCAGTCGCAGCAGCAGTAGAGAAAGTACGTGAAACCGGAGCACAAATCCGCACGCAGTCACCTATTATGAAGCATATCAACGCCGATGCAAACGTATGGGCAAAGATGTGGAGAAAGCAGGTGGATTTAGGCATGATACCCTATTATATGTTCATGGCCCGTGATACAGGTGCCCAGGACTATTTTGGAGTAAATATGGAAACTGCGCTGAACATTTATACGGATGCATATCAGCAGGTAAGTGGCATTTGCAGGACCGTCAGGGGACCTTCAATGTCTGCTGGTCCTGGCAAGGTATGTATCATGGGGGTCAGTAATATAAAGGGTGAAAAGGTATATGTACTGAATTTTATACAGGGCAGGGTTCCTGAATGGGTGGGACAACCCTTCTTCGCAAAATATGATCCGAAAGCACTTTGGCTGAGTGACCTCGTACCGGCATTTGGAGAAAAAGAGTTTTTCTACCAGAAAGAATATCAAAAATTATTAAAGGTCAGTAAGCTGCCAGGCAGATCCCTCAGCGCCGAAGACCTCCAGTCGGCATAAAAAAAATCAGCTTGCTGCAGATTCTTCACCACATTCTCCCAAACGGTCCATCTGTGACCTGATGTCAACGTCGTATTTACCTTCTATAAAATCAATGATCAATGGGAAGAATTCCCGGAAGTCTTTCTGAAAGGCATCATAGTGTCCCCTTAACTGTTCAATGGCAAATGATGTATGATCCGGAAGACTGGTATTTGCCGACATGCGGTCAAGGACCAGCTCAATTCCCTCTACTTTCTGATAGGCCAACATCCAATTGTTCTCAAGGAATGTGGGAAACCAAACTTTGATCCCCTGGGGCAATGCCTTGTAATTTCGCTTCAGCAGATCATACGTGCGGTCCACATATTCGCGCAGGGGAATGCTACAATAATCCAACCACATACTGGCGAGGAAATGATCGTAGAAAATATCGACGAT
>CAZOXI010000018.1:0-12388 GCA_964583445.1 uncultured Bacteroidaceae bacterium
AAACCAAGTGAAATGAAAAGGGACAGTGAATTTATGAATCGCTCAATTTAGGTTTCATCTTATTTTGTAACTAATAATCGGTAATTATGTAACTTACTATTCTGTCATAGATGGAGGTGCTTCCCCGGGTGCACTTCCCCATTCTTTGTTGGGCCTGGGGCCCATCTCCAGAAACAGCTTTCCGCCATTTACCAGCTCTGAATGCTCAAACCATGGTTTATTAAGTGTTTTACCATTCAGGGTGGCGGACTGGATGTACTTGTTCTGTGCTGATGCTCCGGGTGCCTCGACAACAAATTTATTCCCCCCGCCTACATCGATAGTAATCTTTTCGAAAACAGGGCTTCCAATATCGTAGGATGGCCTACCCGGGCAGAAAGGAAAGAAACCCATTGCTGAAAAGACGTACCAGGCCGACATTGAGCCGCCGTCCTCGTCACCGGGAACCCCCATGGGAACATCACCGAACCAGATATCCATTATCTGCCGTATCCGCCGCTGGGTCTTCCAGGGCTGACCGGCATAGTTATAGAGGTAAGGGATGTGATGGGCAGGTTCGTTGCCCTGGGAGTACATCCCGATCCAACCGGTCTTGTCCGGGAACTGAGAGAGAAAATGGAACTTCGACCGACTGGCATAGAGATCGACCGTTGTGGTAAAATAGGTCTGCAGCTTGTCGAGAAATTCTTTCCTGCCACCCATCAGCCGAATCAAACCTTCCGGATCGTGCGGAACAAACCAGGTATAGTCCCAGCCATTCATTTCCGTGTAATAGTCCCTTCCTCCGTGGCCACCCGACCATATGGGATCAAACGGCTCAATCCACGTTCCGTCTGATGTCCGGGGACGCATAAAGCCGGTTTCGATATGAAAAAGATTCCTGTAATTATGCGCCCGATTCATAAAATGCGTATGATCTTCCTCAATACCTAATCTTTCAGCCATCTGAGCCAGCGCCCAGTCGTCGAAACAATGTTCGAGGGTTACCGAGACCGACTGCCGGCGCATACCCTGATTAACCTGGGGTACCCATTCCTCCTCACCAAATGCAAGTGCCGGGAAATACCCTTTTTCATAATAGACACTATCCAACTCAGTGGCTCGGCCGTTACCATTATATCGGGAAAGCATCGTCTTTTGCAATGCATTCTTTCGCATCCCTTCATACGCCTTCTCCGCATCGAAATCCCTGAATCCCTTCGCATAGCTGTCATTGATCATGGCTGTGGCGTGGTGACCGATCATCACATTGGCATTTCCTCCCCCGGCAAGCCCGGGAAAGGCAGGCATCCAGCCGCTCTGCTCATACATCCTGACATAGCTCTGTAGTATATCAATACGTCGCTCCGGTTCAATGATCATTTGCAATGGGTGCATGCACCGGTAAGTGTCCCACAATCCATCGTTTGTATAAAAATCATGACCGTCAGTCTCATGGATCATTCCGTCAAATCCACTGTAATAACGTCCGTACTCCGTGATATTGGTCATCCTGCCCAGGGCCCGGTAAAGGGAAGTATAGAAGATGGTTCGCTGTTTCTCCGTCCCTCCTTCGACCTTGATCCTGTTTAGTGCTTCATTCCAGGTTCTTCTTGCCTCATCCTTTACGGCATCGTAATTCCAGCCGGGGATCTCCATCTCTAAATTCGCTTTGGCCTGGTCTGCATCAATGAACGATATCCCGATTTTTACCAGTACCTGATCTCCTTTTTTCGGGCTAAAGCTGGCGTATGCCCCTACCTCTTGTCCCGACTGGCTGATTCCACCATGATCCGGAATACCTTCTTTCCATGTTCCACTAACACTGAACGGTTCACTGAACACTGCATGAAACCAGACATTCAATCCACCTTTTTCCACACCCTGGATAATACGATCACCGAAAATCTCCACTGCGGTATTATTACCGATAAGTATATGAGCCTTTGAATCTCCCGGGTATGTGAAGCGATAGAATAATGCATGATTCGTAACCGTGTATTCTGCCGTAATGTCGTAGTCTTCAAGTAAGACTTTTCCATTGTGCGGTGAGACCTCCTCAAAATCATGGTCAAATCCGGATGCAATTGCAGGCTGGCTAACCATTAGTTCACCTGTAGTGGACATGATCCAGGATCGACCGACCTGGAAACTGTATATCTTATCGGCCAGGTATTTATCATAGATGCCCGGAGTGAACCTCGGAGCGATCCTGGCCATGCCGTGGGGGAGCTGTACAGTCGGGGAGGTTGTCTGCAACAGCATGGCAATGGTCCCGATATAGGGATCTACATAATCAACAGGGTCCTTCTTGCTGATTTCCGAAGTACAAGAGGAAAATAAAAAAAAACAACATGCAATAATTAAATGCAGATGTACAAAAATACTCTTTCTGGTAGAAACTTTCATAATCATTGTTTTAAGTACTAAACGTGGTGAAAAGTAAAAGTAAGCAGTCAAAAATAATTTGAACAGGGTGATTCAGGTCTAAAAATGGGTGATAATTCGAAAATTGATCTGTTCAGAATATACCTCTGTAAGGATACATCTGACCTGATCAGTTCTTTACTTTCGTCCGGTATTTTGATGGTGGCATGTTACAATGATTTTTAAAATGCTGGCTGAAATTTGCCCAGTTATGAAAACCGCTTTCATAACAGATCTCGGTAATTGAAAGATTCGTATTTTTTAGCAACCTGCAGGCATGTGCTATTCGGATACGGGTTAGAAACTGATTGTAACACATTTTGGTTGTTTTCTTGAAATAATGACAGAATGCCGAAACACTTTTATGGGTTAGTTCAGCAACTTCACTTAAAGGGATCTTTCGTTGGAAGTTTTGCAGGGTATGTTCAAAAACCAGGTTAATCAGGCATGGATCTTCAGGTGAATAATTTACTGTATTGTATTTTGATACATAGTGGTATTCTTCAGAGCAACTGATTTCATGAAGTATCATTAATAGTTCCATAAGCTTCATAAAACCCGGTTTTCTCCCCAATCTGGCCATTTGTTTTCCTATTCTTTCCCTGAGGCTTCCTTCCAGGCATATTCCCTTTGAGGAATTGGCAAGCAGTATCTTTATTTTTGATATTTCGGGCAGATTAAGAAAAGTATTACCCAGGAAATCTTCTCGGAAGTGAATGACCATTGAACTTCCAACCATTTCCTGGTCGTCCTTACGGAACCAGTGTGGCAGATTTTTTCCATGAAGATAGACATCACCAGGAACGTAGTTGCCTATGTAGTCGCCAACAAAGGCTGTTCCATTTCCCTCCCTGATGACCATTAGTTCAAATTCAACATGATGGTGATACGGGGTCTCAAAGTAAGGTGTGCGATAGGTCCTTGCAAGAAATGAACTCTCCCCGTCCAAAGGCAACTTTTGCAAAAATGTCTTCATGATGAAATAGTCTGTTTATTTTCATAAAAAATGATGAATTTTCTAAATATAATTCAAAATACCATATAAATACTACAAAATAACGGTGGCAACATTCTAAATAAAAGCATTTCTTTGAATTAGGTCAATATAATTAAATCTTAAGAATATGAAGATATTCAGCTGGATCGCTACCCTGGCGATCGCTTTTCAGGGATGGACCAGTCCAGCAGCCGGACATGGATCCGTAAACGAAGAGACCAAACCGAACATTGTTCTGATCTTTATAGACGACATGGGATACGGGGACCTGACTTGCTATGGTGCGAATGAGTATCAGACACCCAATATTGACCGGCTGGCTGCCCGGGGAATGCGATTCACCAACTTTCTGGTCCCACAAGCTGTTTGCAGTGCCTCCAGGGCCGGGCTGCTTACTGGTTGTTATCCCAACCGAGTGGGAATCAAAGGTGCTTTAATGCCATATCATGAGCATGGACTTAATTCTGAAGAGGAGACCCTTTCTGAGATCCTGAAAGAGACAGATTACAGAACGATATGCATCGGGAAATGGCATTTGGGCCATCACCGGGAATTCCTTCCCTTACAGCACGGATTTGACGAGTACTTCGGATTGCCCTATTCAAATGACATGTGGCCCATCAATAATGACGGAACCCCTGCCACCCCGTCTACTCATGCCAGAAAAGCTTCCTATCCGTTCATTCCCCTCATAAAAGGTAACCAGGCTGTAGGAGAAATCTCCAGCATGAAAGACCAGGCACTCCTTACTTCCAGCTATACAAAACGTGCGGTGGAATTTATCAGAAAAAACAAAGAGAGACCATTCTTCCTCTACCTTGCCCAATTTTGCCTTTATAATATGAGGCGCGATCCGGGAGAACATTACGATGTCAAAGCGCTACACCCTCAGAAGGTGGCTGAATTAAAACATCTTGCCAACGAGGCGCGTGCCGATTTAGGAGATTCCCTTACAGGATCCGAAGGATCCGGAAGGCGGGAACCGGGAAGACTCAAATAAAAAAGCTGACAACCACGGTACAAGGGTTTGATACCGCAATTTAAAACTCAATAAAATGTTAGATGAGAAAACCGACGCATTATATGTTCTTTCTTGCATTTGTTGCCTCAATGGGTGGATTGATGTTCGGTTTCGATATAGCTATCATCTCCGGAGCAGTGCCTTATATTCAGCCTTACTTTGGATGGAACGAGCTACAACTCGGCTGGGGTGTAAGCTCGCTTCTTGTAGGTGCCATCATAGGGGCTTTCGGCTCCGGGATTATGACCGAAAAATTCGGACTTAAGAGGTTCCTGGTGATCGTGGCCCTCTTGTTTGTACTTACTTGCCTGGCCTCAGCGATTGCCTCCCGTTCAGCATTTTTTATTTCGGCCAGGTATATTGGAGGCGCAGGCACAATTACCGTCATGGCCCTGACGTCTTTCCTGCAGTGGCTCATTACCAGCCGATATGTTCCTGAAACCAAAGGTAAATCTCTGGAAGAAATTAAAAACTCCTTGAAATAATGAAAAAGAAAGATTATCTGAACATTACACTGTCACACCTTGATCCTGGCAAGGTGGTTATTGATTTTGGCTCCACGGGTGTCACTGGCATACATGTACTTGCAATTGAGCGTTTAAGGAGGCATTTTGGTCTGGATAACAGACCGGTAAAAGTCATTGAACCTTACCAGATGCTTGGTGATATTGAAGAGGACTTACAGGAAGTGTTGGGTGTTGATGTAGTCGGATTTGGTCCCAGAAACAATTTATTCGGTGTGCCTAATGAGAATTACAGAGTGTTTCAGACTTTCTGGGGACAGGAAGTCCTGATGCCTGAAGGCTTGAAAACAAAAATCAATGGAAATGGCGATCTGGTTGTTTTCCCTGAAGGGGATATGTCGGTCCCTCCCAGTGGGAAAATGCCAAAATCCGGATTTTTCTTTGATTCTATCATCAGGCAAAAGCCCTTGAATGAGGAGGATTTGAATGTGGAGGATAACCTGGAAGAATTCAGTTTATATTCAGACGAGGACATTGCATACTGGAACAAATTAAAGGTGGAAATAGAGGACACTGAAAAGGGGATTATACTAAATCCCGGAGGAACAGGTTTTGGAGATATTGCGCTTGTTCCCGCACCCTTTTTGAAAGATCCTTTGGGGATAAGGGATATTACAGAGTGGTATTTAAGTATTATTACAAGACCCGATTATATCCATGCCATTTTTGAAAAGCAAAGCGAAATTGCCGTAAAAAACCTTGAGACCATTAAAAAAATCTTCGGAAACTTAATAGATGTCATTTATTTGTGTGGGACAGATTTTGGAACACAGGAGTCCACCTTTTGCTCGGAGGAAACATTTAACGAACTGTATAAACCCTATTACCAAAAAGTGAATAACTGGATCCATACAAATACACATTGGAAAACCTTTAAGCATTCCTGCGGAGCAGTCGAGCCATTCATGGAACTTTTTATTGATGCAGGATTTGACATTATCAATCCGGTTCAGATCAATGCAAAAGGAATGGATACAATAAAATTGAAAGAAAAATATGGTGACAGGCTTACTTTTTGGGGTGGCGGAGTAGATACTCAGAATGTTTTAGCGTTCGGAACTCCCGAAGAGGTGCATCGGCAAGTATCAGAGCAATGCAAAATTCTGAACAATGGAGGTGGATTCGTATTTAATACAGTTCATAACATCCAGGCTAATACGCCTGTGGAAAATCTTGTGGCCATGATTCAAGGGATTCAAGATTTTAATGCATAGCTGACTAAAAACTTTATAAACATGGCTGATAAGAAGGTTCTACCAAAAATTACTTAACGCAGCTTTATAGGAAAGGCTGCTATTTCAGTAACAGTATATACCGTTGTCCCCAGCTTTGTGGTAAGCGAGCTTGGGCATGTGCATTCGAGTGATAAATCAAATATTGCCGGAGTAGGCATTGGCGGCATTGGACGCAGAGATCTAAAGATGATTACCGCATGAATTGAATTCTGTATACGGAAAAGAAGATTATAGTGATACGCAATCAAAACTTCTTAATGAGCTTAAGCATCTCCGAACGGAATTGCAAGTACCTGAAGATACATGGGAATAATGGGAATTTCAAATTTCAACACTTCAGAACTAAAGGGTTCACCCCTTTTTTTCGGAAGAAATACCCCCTTAAACCACATATTTAAAATTTTATCTTTACTTATTATATTTTCAGGTTTAATCTTGATATAATGAATCCAGGAAATGATGCAACTGATATCAAACATTTGTTAGACTGATTAAAAAGAGTATATTATGAAACGGATATGGATTGTGTTGGTCTTGATCGGAATTGGATTGCAAGGATGGACTGCGGATTACTATGTATCCCCTGAGGGTAGCGATGAAAATGCCGGGACTATTAACAACCCTTTCAGGACCATCCAGAAAGGTGTTGATGTTGCCATTGCAGGTGATGTTGTGCATATCCTCCCCGGTATTTACAAGGAAACAGTTACACTTAAAAGGAGTGGAACATCAGGCAGCCCCATAACCATAATTGCCGAGCCAGGTACTGTTTTGATAGATGGTACAGAAACTATCATGAGTACCTGGACGCAACATATTGGGAACATATACAAAACAAGTGTTTCCGGTACGGTGGAACAAATCTTCCTCGACAGTACCATGCTTGTCGAGGCCCGCTGGCCAAACATGAATTTTCCCAATGACCTTTTCAAAAATCAAGTATGGGCTTCCGCTGATAATGGCAGCGAAAGGGGAAAAATAGTCGATGCGGCACTCGCTGCAACCGGAATAGACTGGACAGGTGCACTGGCCATCATGAACCTCACACATCAATTCTGGACATGGTCTGCCAAAGTAGAAACCCATTCGGCCGGATCCAACTCTTTTACTTATGACCATACTAAATTGAGATCACTTGATGAACAAAATCCAACAGGACACCGTAGTTTTCATGATGATTACTATTATCTAATGGGTAAAATAGAAGCACTCGACTACCCGGGAGAATGGTTTTATGATAAAAATACCAATTTACTGTATGTGTACAAACCAGACGGCAGCCAACCCCAGCCTGGAGAGATAAAGTTCAAAAAAAGAACGTACGGTTTTTCTGCAAATAATAAAGATCACGTGGTATTGTCCGGTTTAGATTTTCTTGCCTGTACCTACAACTTCACTAACGGTTGCGACTACTGCATCATCGAAAAATGCGATATATCATATCCCTCATATTCAAGAGAAATCAAAGAACGGATTATAAACGGAGGAAGTACCACTGCATCCATTGTCAATGGAAACCACAATATCATCCGGGAATGCCATATCGCCTATGCATCAGGCAACGGATTGAAAATTAATGGTTCCCACAACCTACTGGAAAACAACCTGATTCACGATGTCTGCTGGAGCGGCAGCCTGGATTACAAGTGCATCAATCTGTCTGGCCCTGACAACATAGCCCGCCTGAATACGATCTATAACGGTGGAAATGCCCTGATTAGTTTCACGGGCACAAGAAATATTATTGAATACAACCATATTTACCTTGGTGGAAGGCTTTGTAAGGATGTATCAATTGTGTACACACTTAAGCCGGGCTGCGAATATTCCCAGGTGCGGAACAACTGGGTACACGATGTCTATGCCTATAACAACTCCCTTGGCATCAGGGGCGACGATAAAACCAGACGACTGCATGTCTATCGCAACGTGCTTTGGAACGTTGATTTCTACGCCATAACCATAAAAGGCGATGAAAACTACGCTTATAACAACACTGTTTTTAATTCGGGAAAGGCCGACATTTATATGCAATCGGGCATGGAGGAGCAAAAACCCTGGCACGACCACATACCGGCAGTTAACCAAAACCTCAACAGCTACACCTATAACAACTTAACAGAAAAAATGACAGGAAAACCTCATTATCAAGGATTTGGACCTGTTCCGGGGCATGTGGAAGGCAATATCGAAATGAGAAACTTTGACAGCCTGCTGGTCAACCTTGATGAAATGGATTTCCGTCCAAGGTTTGGCTCCGGGCTGATTGATCAGGGGGAGCTACTTCCCGAAAAAGACGATCCCCAGATCATCAATTTACCAGATATTGGCGCCTACGAATACACCGACTCCAATTACTGGATTCCAGGACACCGTACCAACCGCGCCAGCTTTCCCATCCCTTCAGATTCCTCCAGAGTTGCCTCAGATATCATCGACCTGATCTGGAAACAGGCCTACCGGGCTAGTTCCTATGATATCTATTTAGGCACTTCTGCATCAGCGGTGCAAAGTGCCGGACATGGTTCGGATGAATTCCGGAAAAACCAGGGCAACAACATCTACGCCCCTGACAGCCTCAAAAAGGATTCGACTTATTATTGGCGCATTGATGCGGTTTATAACGATACTAGCATCAAGGGAGAGGTCTGGAAGTTTACACCACTTAGCGAAGCCGCAGCTAAGTTCTATAACATTACCTTCCGGATTTTCGGAGGCCTGGAAGCTGATACCGTTCTATTAAAAGATGTAAAAGTGAGCACTCCGGATATGCAGGCCTATACAAATGAAAATGGGCTCGCAAATATACGCAAGCAATCCCAGGGATACCTTCGGTACACATTGTTCAGAAAAGGATTTTCCCCCAGGGAGGATTCTGTGCTGATCCTCTCAGATACCCTGGTCTCAGATACCCTGATTGCAACTAACGGAGCCTATGAGTTGGATTTGCAGCTCGTCAATGCGAACACCGGGGAGCTTCTGCCCGGTTGCACGATCCTTTTAAATGACCTGGCTGGAGTAACAGACAGCTCCGGATTTGCCGGATTCAGCAACCTCTCATACGGTTATTACGACCTTAGCGTGGAGAAGGAGGGATATGACTCCTACAACAGGCAGGTTGAGATATTTTAGCGACTCCACCCTGGTCATTGCACTTCATAAAACTGTTATACAGTCGAAGATTCAAATTATCGACAAGGCCACAGGTGAACCTGTAAACAACGGTGGCAACATTTTCAATAAAAGCATTTCTTTGAATTAGGTCAAAATAATTAAATCTTAAGAATATGAAGATATTCAGCTGGATCGCTACACTGGCGATCGCTTTTCAGGGATGGACCAGTCCAGCAGCCGGACATGGATCCGTAAACGAAGAGACCAAACCGAACATTGTTCTGATCTTTATAGACGACATGGGATACGGGGACCTGACTTGCTATGGTGCGAATGAGTATCAGACACCCAATATTGACCGGCTGGCTGCCCGGGGAATGCGATTCACCAACTTTCTGGTCCCACAAGCTGTTTGCAGTGCCTCCAGGGCCGGGCTGCTTACTGGTTGTTATCCCAACCGAGTGGGAATCAAAGGTGCTTTAATGCCATATCATGAGCATGGACTTAATTCTGAAGAGGAGACCCTTTCTGAGATCCTGAAAGAGACAGATTACAGAACGATATGCATCGGGAAATGGCATTTGGGCCATCACCGGGAATTCCTTCCCTTACAGCACGGATTTGACGAGTACTTCGGATTGCCCTATTCAAATGACATGTGGCCCATCAATAATGACGGAACCCCTGCCACCCCGTCTACTCATGCCAGAAAAGCTTCCTATCCGTTCATTCCCCTCATAAAAGGTAACCAGGCTGTAGGAGAAATCTCCAGCATGAAAGACCAGGCACTCCTTACTTCCAGCTATACAAAACGTGCGGTGGAATTTATCAGAAAAAACAAAGAGAGACCATTCTTCCTCTACCTTGCCCAATTTTGCCTTTATAATATGAGGCGCGATCCGGGAGAACATTACGATGTCAAAGCGCTACACCCTCAGAAGGTGGCTGAATTAAAACATCTTGCCAACGAGGCGCGTGCCGATTTAGGAGATTCCCTTACAGGATCCGAAGGATCCGGAAGGCGGGAAGCCGGGAAGCTAAAGGCTGCTGAAATGCCATGATCCGAGAGGCGATACCTTTATAATTAATAATCAGATATTTATAAATGTTTGTTTATGATTCCCAATGGTCTTATTACATATTAAAAGATTTTTAAATACGCTATCTATTTTCAATTACTATATAAATCAATTATTCGGAAATAAAATGAAAAAGCCATTAATTTCATTCTTCACTATTTTTCTTGCAAACACATTATTATCAGGGAATATCTGCCTGTCTGATTTAGACTGGAAATTTCGTCAGGCAGGAACTGAAGAATGGATGCCTGCGAATGTTCCGGGTTGTGTTCATCTTGATTTATTTAATAACGGGAAAATTGGTGCTCCTAATTATGGATTAAACGAAGCCGATCAGAAATGGATTGAAAATGAGGATTGGGAGTACACAGTAAACTTTGACATGAGCGAAAAGGTTCTGGCACATGACATAGTGGAGATCAATTTTGAAGGACTAGACACTTATGCAGATGTCTATTTGAATGATAGCCCTGTGCTTCAGGCAAATAATTTTTTCCGTAGTTGGAAGATCAATGTTAAGGAGTATCTGAAATCTGGCAAAAACAACCTTCGTATTTATTTTCATTCCCCTGTCACTTATGTTATGTCACAGTACAAAAGTTTACCATTTAAATATGCGAGTTCAAATGATCAGTCTGAAGTACAGGTTTCAATGTTTACACGAAAGCCTGCTTATCACTATGGATGGGACTGGGGACCGAGATTCGTAACTTCAGGAATATGGAAGGAGATCACTTTAAGTGCCTGGAATAAATGTAAAATACAAGATGTTTGGATAAGGCAGGATGAGTTGGCGGATAACATTGCAAAGCTGACTGCTCTACTTGAAATAATATCGCTTGTGGATAGAACTGTCGAAATATCCGTTGTTGCTGATGGCTCTCAATTAATAAAACAGATAGCACTTCGTAAAGGTGAAAATACAATCGATTTTCCGTTTGAGATTAACAAACCTGAATGTTGGTGGCCTAACGGAATGGGGTCTCAGAAACTTTACGATGTAGAAGTTCTTTTAAGAAATGACGGGATTGAAGAGTTGGTAACAAAGCGCATTGGCCTCCGGACCTTTGAGGTAATAACAAATTCAGATTCAATCGGTCGTAGCTTCTATTTTCAGATAAATGGAGTTCCCTTCTTTGCTAAAGGAGCAAATTATATCCCCCAGGATCTCTTTATTCCTGCGGTACCTGATCAGCGATATCATTTTATGCTCCAATCTTGTGTCGATGCAAACATGAATATGATCCGTGTCTGGGGTGGAGGGATTTATGAACAAGATATTTTTTACAATCTGTGTGACGAACTTGGGATTGTTGTCTGGCAGGATTTCATGTTTGCCTGTTCGATGTATCCGGGGGATAGGGATTTTATAGAAAACGTAAAACAGGAAGCAGTTCAGAATATTGTCCGGTTGCGTAACCACCCTTCACTTGCCCTGTGGTGCGGGAATAATGAGAATGAGGTGGCGTTGAGGAATTGGAAGGACTTTGTTGAGGTTGTAAAACAGTATCCATTTACCTTGAAAGAATATACCAGACTTTTTGAAGAGTTATTACCTGGATTAGTAGCAGAATATGATCCGGATAAATTTTATATGCCAACTTCTCCTACTTCGTTTGAGAAAGGTATTGATCCTATGAGCCATCTTCACGGCGATCTTCATTACTGGAAAGTATGGTCCGGGGGTGAAGATTATATAGAGTACAAGAATAGCGTTGGTCGCTTTATGAGTGAATATGGTTTTCAATCATTTCCAAAAGTAAGCACAATTGCGAATAATTGTACCCCGGAGGATCTGGATAAGTACTCAGAAATAATGATTTTCAGAACCAGATGGGGAGGTTATAACAACTTCAAAACAGGTTGGAGAAAAAATATTGATCGTCTGGATCATTACATTCAGCAAAATTTTGAGCCAGACGAATCGTTTGATGACTTTGTTTATAAATCGCAGGTAATGCAGGCTGATGCCATTCGTTTTGCAATACTCCAACATCGTAAAAAAATGCCCT
>CAZOXI010000018.1:12398-18006 GCA_964583445.1 uncultured Bacteroidaceae bacterium
GGCAGCCTTTATTGGCAATTGAATGATGTTTGGCCAGGTGCCTCGTGGTCCGGCATAGACTATTATGGTAATTGGAAACCCCTGCACTACACATTGAAACATGCATTTAAAAATGTGGCTGTATTTATAGAACCAACAGAAAAGGATTTGCAGATATTTGTTGTATCAGACGAACTTAAAAATATCCTGACCAACGCCACTGTTTATGTTTATACCCTGGAAGGTAAGTTGATTAATAAAACACAAAAATCAATTACTATCAAGGGACAGGCCGTCTCAGAAATAATAAACACTCCATATTCTGAAATCCTGATTGATAAAAATCCGAAGGAGGTTTTTATAAAGGCTGTGGTTGGGGTCGAGGACAATATAATTGCTGAAGAAATAAGATTACTTGACCGTGTCAAAAATATTAAATTGCAAACAGCTCATGTTTCATCTCAAATTGTTGAAAAGTCAGGTGACTATTTTATTCAGTTAAAATCCGACAAACCGGCATTTTATGTTTGGGTGGAACCAGACATTGATAAACATGTTTTAACGAAAGATAATTTTGTTACAGTTCTTCCCGAACAACCCAAACTTCTGCCTTTGAACAATTCTAACAATGATTATTCTCTTTTGAATTTTACTGTTAATTGGATAAATAGATAAAAAGAAATAATAGATTTAAAATGGCTTTTTGCAGATATAATTTGGGATATCCAATAATAAGCACTTCAAAAGTTTTATACCCCCTATTATGATAAGAAATTCCCCCTCAAAAAGCTAATCCATGTGAATGTGTCCGAAAAAAGCCAGGTATACCTGATCGATTTGCATGGACGACTCGTGATGGAACGATTCCTGTATTCTGGCGAAGGAAAGCTCGATATGAAGGGTATCTCACCAGGCCTATATTTGCTGAATATAAGGACTGGAAAGATGGTGGTTCATTACAAGATTGAGAAACTTTAATAGAATTCAGATTAAGAACTTATGATTCCATCGTTGGGAATCATAAATTCTTAACCAGCGATATCAATACAACTCATAATTATTTCTAACACTTCTGCTTTATTTAAAAAGCAATTGATTCGACTTTATCTTAGCTATTTCTGCATCTTGCACCACCTTGAGATCGCATCCTGCCCGCCATGGATCTGAGCCTGATTCATAGGCACCAAGGTCTGGAGCTTTTCCGTTGAATTCAAGGTTAAATCCTTCCGGAACCGTTCCGGCGTCAATCCAGGGCGATCCGTTAACCGGCCTGAAATCAAACTGATCCGGGTTTTTAAACAGTTCTTTGGGATCACTCCCCTTTGCAGTGGTATTGTTAAATGCACTGCCGGGATAATCGATCGGGTCATAAGAACGATTCCCCCTGATAGTGCCTAAATTATTAAACGCCAAGCTATTCATATTTTGCACTTCCAGCAAAGGCCACTGTTTTCTCCATGGTTTCTTGGGCTCTGCGTTGCCAAAAAGCATGATGTCAGAGTAATCATCTTGTTCATAATCATTGTTAAAGCAGGTGTTGTTGTAAACCATGTTTTCGTCCCCCTTCACTATTATGGCTTCCCAGGCAATGTTCCAGACCACATTATGGTGGATGATAAGGCCACGGGTCTGGTCATCGCCACGGATCCCAAGCGCAATGTGGGGAGCGGCACAATCATGTACCCAATTATAACTAAACTCTGTACCTCGAATTCCGGGACCATCGGTATATAAAAGAGAGACATCCTTGCAGGCCCGGCCGCCATCATAGAGATGGTTGTATGAGACTCTGTTGTTGGGAGTAGACCTGATGCTCATCAAACTATTTCCCCCGGAGTGGACCGTATTGTGTAATACCATGGCCCCTCCATCTTCAGAATTCCGTCCACCACCTGCGCTAATTCCGGTACTATGCAGTGAACCTGTCCAGCAGAAATCGCGCACCAGGCATTGCTCTATCCGTGAATTGTCACCCGACATGGCCAATCCACTTAAAGAACTGTGCAGCAAACTACTGCGCAATATTGTATGATGATCTCCTGCCATATGTGTACTACTGATTCTCCCCGGATCACTACCAGAACCGAACAGGCGCTGATAGTTAGGGTAAAGAAGATGAACATTCTCCACCTTACCATGATTACAGTCGTGGTACCGGAAGGTAGACCCGAAGAAGGTCATGCCATAGACCTCAACATGATCTCCGCTCACATCCAGGGCAAGGTCACGCTGCTTTACTTCAACCACTAACCGGTCTGCTTCGATTCCATCAGGTGGCCAGATGTAGAGCTTTCCTGCATCCCTGTCAAGGTGCCATTCTCCCGGACGATCAAGAAATGCAAGCTTTCCCATCAGGATATACCGGGGTGCTGACTCGCCCTGCTGCACCGGCCATTCAATGGTCGCCCAACGACCAAGACCATCCAGATCAGCCGGGTAGGTGAATACAGGCTCCCCGGGGGTATGCGATGATACCTTTCTTGACCAGGAGAAGAATTGGTGGGCCACTCCAAGCCAAACCACAGCTCCGCTGGCATCAAGCCCTGATTCAGCCAGGTCCACGTCATTCATCCAGCCATGTTGTGAACCTTCTTCGGCATAGGCCCATGTATCCCGGTCTAACATATATTCAGGATCAGCATTAGGCCAGCGGGCCTCAACCATCATCCTGCCGTTGGCAAAGAGTTGTTCAAATTCCAGGTCTGTCTCTGTTACAAGGATATCACCCTGGTGTTGTTTCCAATCAGCATTAAGTCTTTCCGTTCCCGATAGAATAACTGTTTCTCCCTTCGCAGCTCTTAAAATTACTGGTTTTTCAGCAGTTCCATCTAAAGTGACTTCAATCTTCTCCCGGTAAATCCCTTCACGGATCAGGCACTCATCCCCTGCCTGCATCAACTTCACTGCTCCGGAAATGGTCAGCATCGGCCGGTTTCTGGAACCGGTGTTATTGTCGGAGGCATGTTGATGATTACTATCCACAATGATAAAATTATCATTCCCTGTGGAGCAGGATATTAGGACAGCAAGGAAGCCTGTCAACGCCATTCTTACTAATGCTCTTAATAGGTGCATAATAGATTTTTTGTGGTTTCCATAGCATTGACAATCAGTTATTTTCAGGCAGTAAGGAACGGGTGACCTCGTCGGTGTCCTTATAATGGACACGTAGCTCTTCAAGCTGCCTGTGAAGATCTTCCCTTACATCTTTATAGCCGTCTTCTGCATAAACGTTCTTCATTTCCATAGGGTCTGCCTGAAGGTCATACAGCTCCCATTCATCGATATCGTAATAATAGTGTATCAGTTTATAGCGGTTGGTGGTGATTCCGTAGTGCCGTTTAACATTATGCGTGCCCGGATACATAAAATAGTGGTAGTAGTGTGCAGTGCGCCAGTCATCGGGTATATTGCCTTTCAGTATTGGAACCAGGCTTCTCCCCTGAATATCCAAGGGAATTTCCACCCCCGCAGCATCAAGGAAGGTAGCAGCAAAATCGACATTGGAGACCAGCTCTTTGCAGACTGATCCGGCGACGGTATGCCCCTGCCACATCATCAGAAGAGGTGTCCGGAGCGACTCTTCGAACATGAAACGCTTATCGAACCATCCATGCTCACCCAGGAAAAAGCCCTGGTCGGATGTATATACCACCAAGGTGTTCTTATCCAACCCTGTGCTTTCCAGATAATCGAGCACCTTCCCAATGCTTTTATCCACCGCTGCCACACAGCCCAGGTAATCCATCATATATTGCTGATACTTGAACCTTACCAGGTCATCACCTTCAGGCATATTAGAATAAAACTCATTGATAATGGGATCATATACTGCGTTCCACGCCGCTGCCTGCTCAAAATTAAAATCAGTGATCCAACCATAACGGCTTGGCTCGCCTGAATAATCCGGGTACCTCTGGGGAAGCATCTTGAGAAACCGGTCGGTTGTCATCTGGTCTCTGATGGTCATCTTCTGTTCCTGCATCGCTATTCCCCGTAAACTATAATTCTCTAATAAATTGGGGGGCTCCGGAAAATCGATTTCGGAGAATAACCCAAGTTCATTCGGACCTGGTGTCCAGGGAGCATGTGGTGCCTTATGTTGCATCATCAACATAAAGGGCTTTTCCGATAATCGTGCTTTGTCCATCCACTCGATAGACTTCTCAGTGATAACCTCGGTGACATAGCCCTCAACAGTATACTTACCTTCTTCTTTGATAAATTCCGGATTGTAGTATTTTCCCTGACCCGGCAATATATCATACGTATCGAACCCGGTTGGTGCAGTGGCCAGGTGCCATTTGCCGATCAGTGTGGTCTGATAACCCGCTGCCTGCAAAAGCTTGGGAAAAGTTTGTTGATTTCCGTTGAAGCTGTCCCCGTTACCTGTAAACCCGTTCAGATGACTATACTTACCAGTGAGAATGGTGGCGCGGGACGGGCCACAGATCGAATTAGTGACCAGACAGCGGTCGAAACGTATTCCTGATTCCGCGATCCTGTCGATCTCAGGAGTAGGAGCAATTTTTGAAATATCATGTCCGTAAGCACTTAATGCTTGCCAGGCATGGTCGTCGCTCATGATGAACAGGATGTTCGGCTGTTCAGTTTTGTGCCGGTTACTGCAGCTGAACGACAGCAGTAGCAATAACAATGTGCCAATAATAAAATGCATAATTCTTGTTAAAATTTATTATTAATTCAACCCTAACTGAACCAGGGACGGTGGCGTTTCATTGGTCAGTTAAGAATTTCTGTCACTAAGTTCACATTTTCCACTACCTCGAGGTCCATCATATCTACACATATGAAATCTGCACCGTTCTGTACTAAGGTAGCTCCACCTCCACATAGACAATCGAAAACGGCGGCTGATCCGCCCAGCTTAATATGTTTCCTGACAGGGATATGCTATCCGAATAGTCATCAATGAATTTCCCCGGACCGCCGATCTCCCCACCATTCGCGTCCAGCATGCCAAACTCCATCCTTCCGCCTTTCCATGTATCGCGCGTATTGTTCTCGATCGCCTTGATGATATTGGCACTTAAAACGGCCGGCTCACTTCCGGCCAAATCACGGCCTTCCAGGGTAATATGTACATCCCTGGAAGTTGTAAGATCGGTATTGGCAACAATAACATAGAGCCTGTCCTGTGTCTCATTCACGCTAATATGAGGTACCATCACCGGAAAAGGGCCGATCACATTGGGGCCCTGACTGCCAAAATAGTAGCTGCTTGCTTTTCCTGCTGCAGCGTATGGCGTTGTTCCTGATATCTCCGGGCACGCGACACCCCAATAATCCTGCATCGTCTTGAACCCCCAGTAGTGGGCAAACGTAACATTATCATCATTTTTCCATATCATCTGTCCATTGCCGGTTTTTGGGTAGTTTGTAGCATAATCGTTGTCCATTGTCCCGGCAATATCCGCCCAGGTTGAAGCATTACGGACGTTGGGGATTTTTGACAATTCCTCCAGAAACAGGAATTTGTACATCACTCCAACCATCCCTCGAAAAACAACACTGCCATCACGGCTGATCTTGCTTCCGCTCCTGGCATAATCGCCGACATACTCTTCTTTCGGTGCCGACCATTCACCAAGCTGAATCCACCTGGTAA